>DCPV01000295.1 GCA_002323775.1 Firmicutes bacterium UBA1535
GTCGCCAACGTTTAAATACCCCTAAGTTCGTTGCTGGTAGATTTTGATATAACAACATTTCTTGATTAAAACTGGGTTGGAAGACTTCGATATCACGATTAAAAGTCGAAAGTCTCGTTTTGATTATACGAATTTTTTGCTTTAATTGTTTTAAATCATCATCGCGAATAACTAACACTAGGAGCCATTGCATGAACGCATCTTTACGATCCATCACGTCAGCTAATTCTTGTGCTAAAGCATAATTAGTTTTGGAACGTTGTGAACTATCATCATCACTAATTAAGGCATCACGTAGTTCATCTTTATATTTTCCTTTTGAACTTCTTGTTTCTTGCTTCATACCTTTAAAGCCATCACGTTGGGGAAAGTTGACTTTGATATGAACTTCAACAGGAAACTTAAACGATTGAATTTCCGGAATCAAGGCTAGATTATCCAAACGGTCGGGCAAATTTAACACTAAGTGGCTGATATAATCGGTTGTATTTTTGGTTTCTCGTTTTACAATACCCATTTTTGCTAAATCAAAAGTCGTGTCCCGCATATTGGCAAAGTCTTTCATATTTTGATGATGGTAACTTGTGCCTAATAAATTAATTAGTTTAGCTTCACTGATTTTAGTGGCATCTAATGGTCTTAAAATACCTAACACGTCCTCATTCATGGTGGCAAATCGTTCAAAGAACTGGGCATCAAATTTGACTTGATAACTCATGGTTTCAGCTAGCCGTCTTAAAATTAAATCTGTAGCGAATTGAAATTTATCTTTTAAGTCATCACCAACATTAGTATTTTTAAGTTTCACCCCAATATAAAATTCATCACGAATAGCCGGTTGAAACTCACTTTCTAAAATATTCACTTCTTCTTGTCCCATATAATACTGGGCAACGTCTGATATATCTTTAGCCCAATCAGGGCTAGTGCCTTGAATCCGTCCGGCTAAGTCCATATCGGCGGGAATCAATTTTAAATCGACATCATCATATTTTTGCAAACGTTCAAAGACATCAATAAAACTTTCTTTAAAGCTTTGCTTGTCTTGGGCGTTGGCAACATTGATTTGAAATGGCTTCAATTGATAATAAGCCCAGACATCACCGACCGTAGTTAATAGCAAGTTATCTTGATACTGCACAACTGGATTTTCATATTTGATGTTTACTTTTTTACCCATAGATTAATGACCTCCTGTCTGAATAAATTGTTTGATTTGTTGGCTATTAGTAGAAACTAACCGTTGATTGAGATTGGTTGTTTTCATAAATGTCGGTGTAAATTGAATGGCGAACTCAGATATATAATGCTTATTGTTAGCATTTTGAACATTAATCGTTTGAATCTGTTTCGATTCATTTTTAAAGTTCAAAACATTATGCCAGAATATTTTGGGATAGACCTTTTGGCAATGGGAACAATTGGCATTGTAGAAGAGTATTGCTTCTGCTTTTGTGTTAACATTAGCCACTTTATTGTTTTGAAAATACATTGACCCATACGGAACCAATAAAAAACCTGCCACTAGAAATGCAATGACTGGTAATACTTTGATTATGATTATTTTGGTAAGCGCCCTTGATGGTTTGTTTTTATCAAGTCGTTTAATTCGTTGTTTCATCAGTTTTTGCTCCTATTGTATTTGATTAATTTTAATCGACGTTAGTTTCTGTGTTTGGGTATCAAACCAGCCATGTACTAACACGGTTTGGTTGATTGCCTTTTGACCTGTTCCACTAGTTTGAACAATAACAGTTGCTAGAACCTCAATTGTTTGATTATCTAAATCACTGGTATAACTAGTGGTAGTTTTATATAGGCTTGTTAAACCCAGATTATCAATTTGTGAGCCACCAGTGGCATCTAGTCCGCTATCAAATAAATTGTTTTGCTGGTCTTTAGCTAGTGCTAAAATACTAGATACTTTACTAAAGCGCTTATCATAATCCGATTGACTACTAAACGTATAATAGGCTTTGGCAAATCTCAGTAAGTCATTTTTAGCTTGATCATCGTTGGCATTATAGGTGGTTTGTAGATGATCAATTTGAGTAGTCACATACCTTTGTTGCTTATTCACTTGCGACACTTCCTTTCTAACTTTTTCGATTTGAGCACGTTTACTGTTAGTTATGGACATCATGATACCAAGACCAACCATAAGCAAACAAATCATGCTAAACAGAATTTTATTTTTCATTATCGAATGCTCCCTTTAAGGTTAGTCGTGACATATCAGTCACCAATTTTTCATCAGTATCATAAGTGATGGTGTAAGCCACACTTTGTACATCACTTTTAGCCACAACCAAATACTCTAAATCAGAACCCCAAGCATTTTTAATAGCCACAATCGTTACATCATAATGAGCCTTGTCGCTAAAATTCACACTAGGTGCAAAAGTCTGTGTCAATTCGTTAATCACTTTTTCTGTGGCCATGCCTTTCAAAGTATCGGGATAACTTGAAGTCGGTTGATTACTAAAGATTTTCACAAACGACGTAACTCTTTTTGTACTATCTGATACATTATCTTGTTGTGACTGTGGACTAGAGACAATGGTTTGCGATTGTTCTTGACTAGTCTTTGCTTGTTTTAACGTTGCTTTCGCTTGCAGTAATTGTTTATTCAGATTCGGTATTTGATTCAATTGTGTGATCAAAATACCAACTAACACCAGACTAGCAAAGATGATTAAACGACTATTTTTCATGCTCACTCCTTTCTCTTATTTGCCTTGAATAAAAGTGACTCCTGTTCCAGCTGTTAATTCCCGGAAACTTACTGTACCAGACCCACTACTAACGACATTGCATTCACTGACTAAGAAATGTTTTTTATCATCACTGATTGCTTCAACGACCGCAACATGTCCATAGGTGGCATCGGCTCCGTCTGCACCCTGTGAGAAACTAACTGCCCAACCAACATGTGGCTGACTATCCGTTTTGTACCCTTTGCTTTTTGCATTTTTGCCCCAATCAGCGCCATTTCCTAAACCATTTTCAACTGGTGTTCCTAACTCTTGCGTGCG
>DCPV01000256.1:0-1129 GCA_002323775.1 Firmicutes bacterium UBA1535
AAAAGTCCCATAACAGGTCCGCAGATTATACCTACAATCATTGTAAATGGCGGTGCAAATGTGATTTTAACAGCATTTATACCTGCAATTGGGATATATGCAAGAAACATAAGGTTTAAAACCAAAGCAATTGAAGTAAATATGCCTGCTCTTGCAATATTGATTATAGAAAATTGTCCTCCCGCCAAAGATTGTCTTTTATTCTCCTTAGCGGTGTTTTGCTCTGTAGTATATTGTGAATCTACAGATTTTTGGGGTGTAAAAAAAGTATTACTCTTCATTTTAAGCCATTCCTTTCTATAAATTGAATTATAACAATTCAATTTGATGGTTTAACAAAGTAATACTTCCGCAAATTATTAATATTATTTTTTCCATACTAACACAATATGTATCATATTAAGCTAATATTTTTAATATAGCATTAACAGCGGAAGCGACAAGATACCGCAGACACAAAGTCCTTCGTTTAAGAGCAACCTCCCATCTCTTAACACTTTACGCATCTTATCCACTCTGTTTAATTCAATTTTTATGATAACATAAATAACATAATTTGTCACATGGTATTTATTGGAAAATATTAATCAATAAATTTAGATAAGCAGTAAGAATTAATTATTTTGCCGAAATAAATATTATTGTTTTTTTACTCAAATGGAACTTTTTTCACCTACCATCGTCTAAGGAAATACAAGAAAGAAAAAATATTTTTGGAGGCTAAAATGAATAAACACTTATTAAAAACAATGTCGCTTTTGTTGGCAGCTATTATGCTATTTTCAAATATGGCTGTTTTTGCTGATAGCAAGGATTCAAACAAGTATAAAGCGTATAGTTCGACACTGATTAAGGAATATGTTAAAACAGGAGAAATTACAGAGATAAACTCAAAAACAATAACTCTAGGAGAAAAATCATATAAATCTATGTTTAAATTATCTGATAAAACTACCATATTAGATGCTAATGATGCTAAGATTAAGTACTCAGATTTAAAAAAAGGTATGAGTGTAGAAATAGTATATAATAAGGTGTCAAAAGATAAAAACGATAAAGTTAATAATGCTATAAGCGTTAAAGTTATTAAAAATTCAGACTCGGCAGCACAAATAAAAAATGCTATTAT
>DCPV01000256.1:1285-2378 GCA_002323775.1 Firmicutes bacterium UBA1535
CAAATAAAAAATGCTATTATTGATGAAATAACTGTAAATTCTAAAAATGAAACATCAGTCACAATTATGTATGAAACACTTGATAACAGAAATAGAGTTGTAGACAATTATATGGTATTGCTTACTGACAAGGACACTAAAGTCTATAACCAGTTAGGAGAGCTTATTAAAATATCAGCTTTAAAGAAAGATATGATTGTCAATGTTGAGCATTCATTGAAAATGACAAAATCTGCTGTTCCACAAGCCTATGCTTTTAAAATTAGCGTAGTTAAGAGCGAAGATAAGACTCAAATTACAGAATCTAAGATATTGAATGTATATACAAATAATAAGAAATCATACATTCTTGTTGGAGATGCAAATGATATTACTAAGCAAATTTTATTTATTCTGGCTGATAATGCTACTATAAAGAATAAATTTAACCAAGCAATATCATTTGATGATTTAGCTATAGGTCAAAAAATAAGAGTAAATCATTCAATGGCAATGACATTTAGCTTGCCGCCTCAGAGCACCGCTTATTCTGTAGAAGTTCTTGACGAATTAAAGACAGAATTTATAGAAGATGCAGTGATTGAGGAGATAGACCTTAAGGGTAAAACAGTTACCGCAAGCTATGAAGTAAAGGTTGGCACTAGATATTATGAGAACACAATTATACTTACCGTAGATGACAAGACAGTAATTTTAGATAAAAAAGGAAAAGCTATTGCATTAAAGGACTTAAAGCTTGGAATGGTAATTGATATTAAGCATGAGTATCTACCTATACTAAGCTCACCACCAAAATCATATGCGCATAAAATAAGTGTTGTGAGAGATAATTATCAGGTTCCAATAGATGATGAAAATTGTGAGATTTTTAATCTATTTATTAAGCTGTATTTTGAAACAGATAAAAATGAATGGATGAATTGTATCAAAAATCATGATCACAAATTGAAGTATTTAGATAAATTTGACATAGAAGATTTTTTTGAAGAATTGTTTGAAAGATATACAGAAGACTAACAGTGATTGTTAAAAATTACTATTGTAATTTTATGATAAAAGTGTTATAATCAAAATATAATAAAGAATAAGTAGT
>DCPV01000256.1:2506-2717 GCA_002323775.1 Firmicutes bacterium UBA1535
ATATAATAAAGAATAAGTAGTCAGCGATATGGCTGATACCAAATAAGCAATAAAACTATGTAATTACTCTGTTGGTGGCAGGGTAATTATTTTTTTCCTCTATCACTAATTATCATAACGACTAATGTAGCAAATAAAAACATTAGCGTTAACGCTTCATACAATGATAGCATAGGCAACACTCCTTTCTGAATGGATTTTTACCTCCTTT
>DCPV01000256.1:2948-3885 GCA_002323775.1 Firmicutes bacterium UBA1535
ATACCCTGCGCTACTTATTCTCATCCTATTTTAACATAAAAAGCATATGAAAGTCAAGAAATTTGCGAACAAACGTTTATATAAAGTCAAACATTGACTTACTCCTCAACTTGCTCATTATCCTCAATATTAGATAACATTTCATTAGCTAACAGCTCAACTCGTGCAATGAATTTAATCTGATTTCTATAAGTTTTAAATCTTTTTAAGATATTTAAAATTTCAATTTCATTTTCATTCAAAGAGCACCTATAATTGAGGGAATTTTCCCCAATCAAGCTACCGCTATAATTATCTGAGAACATTTGTCCATCATTTTGTTCGGACATTAGAAATTCAACACTACAGCCTAAAAATTTTGCAACCTTATACAAGCTATCGGCTCGTGGACTGTTTATTTTCCATTTTGAAATGGAGCCATTGCTTAACTGGGCATTTTCTTCTATGTATGAAATTGATAAATTTTGGTCATCTGCCATGCTTTTAATTTTGTCATAAAGTGTCAAAATATCGCTCCTTTTCAATCCTTTTATTGTATTTAAAAATATTTTAGAAATATCTCAAAAAAAGTTCTTGACTTTTTGATAAATTTCTAGTATTCTTAAAACAAGAAAACAAATAATTTGACAAAAAATAAAAATCGCCAATTTATTTGTTCTATCTAGGATAAAAAATATAATTTTACCTATATAATATAACAAAGTTTAAAAAATTTCAATAAAAATTTATTTTTCTCTTTACATTATATATTTGTTATGTTATAATCAACTTGAGATTAGGAAAGATGTTTTATACTTGGGTTGGGCCCCCCTGGCCTAAGTAGGCATCGATCTTGATTTAGCGGTTCTAGTACAAGTTATTAGAATCGTTTTTTTATTTAAAAAAATTACAGATTTATTAAAAGAGTGAAATTTGTTTCACTCTTTTTTATTGACAA
>DCPV01000002.1:0-2262 GCA_002323775.1 Firmicutes bacterium UBA1535
CATGTTACTGTTTATCTTTATAGAGGGGTTTATCCCCTCCCCAAAATAGGGGGATTTAAATACATCTCATGTTACTGTTTATCACATAAATTAAAAGAAAGAAAAGTAATAGCTAATAATTTAAATACATCTCATGTTACTGTTTATCTTTGAATCAATCGCTGATTTAGTTAATAACTCCCAATTTAAATACATCTCATGTTACTGTTTATCTTTGCATCTCTTATTTTACCTCTTGCTTTTATTCTCATTTAAATACATCTCATGTTACTGTTTATCTCTAGCTAAATGATATAATTCACTAACTGATGCTACATTTAAATACATCTCATGTTACTGTTTATCTAATTATTATACAGAAGATGTATTAAAATTAATATAATTTAAATACATCTCATGTTACTGTTTATCTGGAGCAAATTTGCCACTATTAAAAAGTTTTGAAATATTTAAATACATCTCATGTTACTGTTTATCCTCCATAAACTCCTTTTAATTTATCGCATACAATTATTTAAATACATCTCATGTTACTGTTTATCCAATACAAAATCAACATTTATTATATTTATAATCTATTTAATATGTTGATTTTATCTAACATCATTATCTTTTTACCAAGTGATTTTAGTTTTTATTAAAATGTGCTGATTAAAACATTAATGCTTTGAAATCACTGATATACATGAAAATTTCCCATAATTTCACTTGGTAAATTAAATTATTAAATCTTCTCCAGTATTGTATAATTGTGTACCAATCACTTCTTCTTCAAAGACTTTATCATTCATAAGTTTTATTATACAGATAAAATCTTCGTTCTCATCAATTATATTTTTCAAATCTTTTCTTAAGCTAATCAACTTAGAAGGAGTTATTTCTCCTCTAAAAACAGACTTTTGATAATGTGATAAATATTTTTTACATAATTTGAATACTCTTTGAACTCTTTTCTCATTGACATCATAAAACAAAAACGCATAGTTGTAATTAAATTTTTTAGTCATATTTATCTCCATTTCCTTACTATTAGTGAAATATAAATAGTTATTGAAAATTATTTATTCAAATTATTTTTCAAACTACATACCATCCTTTATGCTAAATGGAATAAATTCTTTTCCCTCTAATATAAATTTAATTAATTTATAACAATCTAATTTAATTGCCGTCCTATACGTAATTTTTCTTTTTAGTTTTGGATGTACAAGTATCGACTCCATACGTTCTTCAAAAGCAGATATAAAAATATTTCTCCCATCTTCGTTTAAAAGACAATAATTAACCTTTTTATCAAAATGCTTGCTAACTTGCAATCTTTTATTGTTCACTAAATCAAAAATAGTTCTATAAACAATTGCTGGTTTAAAAACCTCACTCAAATCTAAACTTAATGAAAACCTTCCTTCCGAAGGCTCATGTAAGAAGCTGATACGCTGATCTAAGTGCGTACGATATATGATTGATATTGTTTTGGTATAAAGCAATGAATTTCCAAAAGATATCAGTGCATTTATAGGATTATCCGGAGGTCGCTTTACCCTCTTATTCATAATAAAATCCTCAGGAAGTATATACTTAAAATCTCCATAAAATCTCTGCCAAAGTTCTCCTTCTGCAGCCATTAGCTGTTTTATATCGCCGGAATTGTCTACTACTTTAGCAAAATCAGCTCTAATCCAATCAATAGTCTGCTTCACCTCTTTTTTATCATGTTTATAATAATGATAAAGCACTTCTAATATATTCTCACCTATTCCAAAAACTATAGATTTTGCAATCTCTAATCTTTTATCAGTATAGGCCTGCACCTGTTTAACTAACAGTTTACCACTGTTATATTGATTTTGGGGATAATAGCTTCCACTATAACCCTCATAATAGTTGAAAAAATGTAATATTATATTGTTAGATGATATAAAATCAAGTAGTTTTGTATTTATACTAACTTCATTAAAACAATATATCTCTTTAGTATTTTCCACAGGTATGTAGACATTTTTCCCATCTTTTCTAAAACAGAGCGAATTATCCTTTCTTGTCAACTCTCCCATTGAAGTAATATATCTTGTACTACCCATCCCTCAACCTCCTATATATAACAATACTCAAAATAAGCACACTTTTTACACTTTGGCTTATCTATCACACCAGGTGTAGTATCTTTACTTAATAAATCATTTATGTCATTGATATAATTTTGCATCTTATTTTCCAATTCTTCATCAAGCTCAATGTACAAAATTTTATTTTTAGTTTTAT
>DCPV01000002.1:2331-10529 GCA_002323775.1 Firmicutes bacterium UBA1535
AATTTTATTTTTAGTTTTATTTTTCTCAACAAATTCAAGCTTTCCTTTTCTTTCAATACCTTTTTTCTTAAGTACCATTAAGTAATATATCAGCTGCCATCTGGATGCTTCAACATCTGCGTCTGATTTTTTAATTTCTACTAAATACTCATCCGTCAGTTTATCAATTTTTATGTTATCGATTGATAGTTCGCTATTTTCTTTTTTGTCTGCCCTCTCCTCATGTATCGCCTTGCCTATCTTTACATCTTCGCTGTTATCCTCAAGATTTATCCTGTTACCATGAAGATAGCACTGCCTTTTACAATGAAAATAGTAATTTATAAGAGTTCCATTTATATTCATTATATAAAATCACCTATTCCCTTTTTAAATTTGTCTATGTCCAGCTTTCCATTTACAAAATACTTGTCCCCATTTTCAATATAATATATATCACCTATTCTGTCATAATAAATAAAATCAGCTTTCCATCTAATTTCATAAATAAAATAATTCATCTTGCTTCTAATTTGCGAAAGTTTAACTCGTTTTTCAGCATAATCCATTTTTAAGTCTTCTAAAAGTTCTCTATAATCATTCCAAATTACATTTCCATCTAATTCTTTACCATCTATCTCCAGTATACTACTCAAATACAAAGTAATTTTACTATTATCATCATCTATGAGCTTCATATGCTTATCTATATTTGTGAATTCAAGATTTTTAACTTCTGAATTAAAAAAATCTTCGATATTATATTTATTAAACTTACCAGTATGAGCTCTTAACCTATCCATTACAATATTATAATAATCATATGTATTTTTATCACGCAACATTTCTCTAATATTTTTCTCTACAAGAGTTATATCTTCATTTGTTCGTATATCCTCATCATATATTTTCTTAGCATTGACCAAATTAAAGAAATATGCTTCTCCACTATTTTTACATGAACGGTTAATTCTTCCTAAAAACTGTTCTTCGCTGTCAAAAAGAGATATATCCTTATATCCGTAATCCATATCAATATCTACTCCGGCTTCAACAACTTGAGTTGCAACCAAAATAATTCCATTCTCATACTTGCTTTCAGCAATTTTCCTTAATATACGCTCTCTTTCAGCGATATTGTCATCACCTGTCATAAGCTCTTTTTCGGATAATATTTCTTTGTCATTTACCAATAATTCAAAAAATTCGTATGCTGTATCTTTAGAAATAAATTCAATTAAAATTTTCTTTTTTTCTAAACTTTTATTTTTTACATGCTCATATAAATCGTGCTTTACACTACTTGAATCCAACAACTCATAGTTCACACTTACTCTGTCTTTAAATTTAGGATGGCTAAAGTATTTTCCTCTGTCTTTTATAAGCTTTACTGTGTTACTGTCTACTAAGCTTAATAAATTCAAATCAGGAAGTGTTGCTGACATAATAATTATTTTTATATTCAATATCTTTGCGTATGAACTTAAAAAAGTTATTATTTCTCCCCATATCTTATTTTTATAGCTTTGAATTTCATCTAATACTATTACACTATTAGCAAGTTGAAAAACTGGAAATATATTTTCTTTTATCACTCCAAACAAGTAATTAAATAAAGTAACATGTGTAGTCAATACAATTGGATAGTTTAGAAACTGTCTGTTTAATAATGCTTTCTTATAATGCTCTAAACTTATATTTTCTTCATCCTCAAGCATTTTTTCGTCCATTTTAACAGGTTTAATTGAATTTATTACTGCTATTTTATTTAATATATCCTCATTGACATCAAATATTTTTGCCAAACTATTTATATTTTGTTCTACTAGATTATTAAAAGGATAAACATAAAATATTTTATTTTTTGACAAATCTTCTTCTAATAATTTAAAGCTTAAATTGAATGCGACATTACTCTTACCGCTTCCGGTTGGTGCTTCAAGATAAAAAATATCCTTATCAATGTTTTCTAAAAGAACTTTTTCTGCATCTAAAAACAGTTCATTTCTTAATATATTTATATTATCAGCATTTAATATATCATTCTTTTTCACATAATGTTCTTTTTCATATTGTCTTATAGATTTATATACTTCAGTTTCTTTATACAATTCATAAAAATCGCTTATTTCATTGATGATGCCAATATCATTTATTTCAAATTTACTCATAAACTCAGAGGTTGCATAATAGTCACAGGCATATAATAAAGACAATATCAATCTTTCATATATATAACAGCAAATACTAAAATCTTTATTCACATCATTTTTTAACTCATCAATATAATAAAAAATTTCATCTATCTTATCAGATGTAATATCTAGTTCTCTATTTAGTGTTTCTTCATATAAGATTTGATTCTTATTAAGAAGCTTATAACCATTATTGCCATTCACATAGTCAGAAAATTCTTCAAATTGTTTCTCAAAGTCCTCTATAGATTTTAAATCACCATGATGCCTAGATATAGCATATGCGTTCAAAACCATGACATTAAACAATCTTTTTTTAGAAATTTCATTAAAATTATTAATTTTCTTATAATATTCATCCATATAAATAATAGCTGATAATAAAGAATGGTCAGTGTATTTAGACTGTTCAATCCCCTTAATGCCCAAATTATTATTAAGCTTATTCTTTTGAAAATACGCATTAATTTTTCCATTATCATGAGAAACTATAGTATTGATAAGCATTTCCCTAAATAAACTTACCTCATTAGATGATGTGCTATCGCAAAGGATGTTTTCTATTTTTTCAAATATTCTATCTATTTTTTTCTTATCAACTATTTTTAAAAAGTATTTTAAACACAACTCAATGTGATTTTGCAAGTATTCATTTTCTCCATCATTTATATGTGCATATATTTTATGCTTATTATTTATGATTTCATTGATATTAATTGTTTCAATATTTTGAAAATACATACCTTCCCCCCGAAATATATTTATAGAAAATTTTAAATATTTATGTTCTTACTACAATACTGGAAAATGCACAAATTTACTTTATGTTCATAAGAAAGTGTGAAAAAACATAAATCTATAATATTTGCTATTTAAACACACTCAAGTATAATTTATTTATCTAATTTACATTGTATTGTAACAAAATAATTTCTAATTAGAGCCTTTGTACATTACATTTTAGAAATAACAAACAATTAAAAAGTATTGTGATTAGATGAAAAGGGAGGAAATTCCTCCCTTTTCTCTAATAAAATATAATATTTTTCCCATCTATTCTATATACGATAGTTTCAGCATTTGTTTTCAACAAAGCATTGGTATATATAAAGTTTTCAAATTCATATTTATTTGTCGTTCTTTCAAATGAACATGGTAAAAATTCTTCATACTTATATACTTTTTGACCTTTATTAAACTTCTCAGAAAACACAATTCCGTTTTTTATAAATAGACTATCTATATTTACTGCATCATCAATTTTTTTTGTATCAGTAATAAGATATACATCACTAATATCAGCTAAATGGTCATTTTTTCCAAGATAAGGAAGATATACATACTCTTTGTTCTGCAATGAATTATATATTTTCTCTGACTCTCCACATTTTAAAGCAAGGTAGATATCCCAGCGAGGATTTTCAAGCCATTGTTCTTTAACAATCAAATTGCCCCCTTGCTCTTTTGAAGCATAGCCAACCGAATTATTAAATACCTGCACTTTCTTGGATATAGATACATCATGAGGAACAACGGATAATTCTAAATGCCTCAATTTATCATAAAACTCGGGAAAATCTCTTGTTATATCATTATATTTTTTGTCAAAACTCATTTTACTATATCCGCTATATCCAAGTATAGCTCCAAATATACCTAATAACGCTATTTTGTGGATATTGCCATATGTAAAGTAATAGTATGAGTTTACATCAGGCTTCTTAAAAAACGCAAACTTTCCTCCCAAAGTAAATTTTACAACATTCATGTCCTACACCTCTTGCTTAGTAAATATGTTATACTTCTTTGCTCCTTTTATATCTGTTGCTATATTTGTTGTATGAGGATTATAATACATTTGAATAGATATAATTCTATCACTAAATGACTCTAATAATTCACCGCAATTTAACTCTATTATATTTTTACCATCTCTTTTTTCAAATTTTATAAACTTAGTTAAAAGAGGCAAATATGTATTAATATCTGTTTCAACAAATAAAGCAAATTCATTATCACAACCAATTTTTGAATTTGTAGCAAAACCTGTTGCAGAGCTCAAAGCAGCTTCTTTAAATTCAATATAATCTTCATCTGTATATCCTTTAGTCACACCTAACTCTGCAAACTCTTTATACGCAAGTGGGTTAATTGCAAATGGATAAAAATAATGAGCTTCATCACTTACAATCTTTGTTCCTAGTGTAGAATTTTTAGCTTCTTCCTGTTCTCCATTGCTATCCTTAACCTTATTTGGTTTTTCAGTTGGATCTCTGAAAGGTGACAATATTTGTTGTTCATCAGCAATAGAATCCGAATACAAATTAAAGCCTTGTCCAATCTGTACTGCCCCAGTTATGGAGATATTATTGCCTTCTTCTGCAAATGTAGCTCCAAAATTTTTAACATCTATTGCAGAAAACAGATTAGAAAGAATTACTTTACTATCTTTACAAAGTTTTAAATCATCAACATTAAATATATATTCATACCTCTCCTTCAAAGACCTTGGTATTACATTTATTTCCCCATCTTTCCCGGAAGATAATTTCATAGACTTAATATACAATACCTTTTTACCTTGATTATCCCAAGCCTTTTTCATAGGATATTTTAAAGCCTTGTCACTTCCAAATACATCTCCCTTTGATGTTGTTTTTGGATATCCAGAAAAATCTGCATTCCAATTTGACATAATTGAAGATATTCCTATTATTCCATACACTCTTTTATTCATGATAATTTTTCCTCCTTATTTTCTTCATTTTCATTTTTCTCATACAACAAGCTGCTGTTCAAATAACCTGCTATAATCATATCTGAATCAACATTTTCGTTTGGTTCATATCCTGCCACCATAGAATATAAATTTTTGAACCTTATACGACTATAATCTATATCATAATCATACTTATTGTATAAAGCTCTTAACCTTGTTTTTATAAATTCATCAGATTTTGCACTTATAAAAGGTTTTGCCAAAGATAGAGGCTTTTTCTTACCTCTGTTTCTTGATATGAAATATGAAGCTAATTGTCCTACTGCGAAATAGTATTCTCTGTCATTTTCTAAACATTTTGTTTCCTTTTGAGCAATTTTTTCTCTTAAATCATCTTTGATTTTCAATAAAACATCTGCCATGCTTTCCCCTCCCTCAAAATACTCTTTTAAAGATATTCTTAAATTAAATTGATCCAAAGGCTTTGTAAATAAACCTTTTTCTATTGAGCCTTTAACAATAGAGAATGTAGCCCTATCAAGCAAGCCCCATATACCATTATCAATACCCTTATAAAACCAAGCGAACAAAGCTTCTCTACATAAAACTAAATTATATAGCAAAGTTTCGTCATTAGTTCTTATATCCTTTGAATCAGTGAAATAATTAGATATTAAAAACTTATTAAATAGCACTTCATTTAATAGTTCTTCTAAAATTTTTTTAGTGTTATATGTTTGATATTCTCCCTTGAGTTTATCATAATCAATTCCAAGTATATTTTTATATTTAAATTCAGGTATCAAATCTGGAGTATACTGAGATATAACATCATAATCATGAATTTCTACCTCTTTACCTTTAGCAATACGCATATATATACCGCTAAATTTTTTATTTGGAGCTTCTCCATATTCGTAAGCTTCTAGCTTGTCCCCCAGATAAATATTAACTTGTCCCGAAGTAGCTTTGTTCATAAGATAATCAAAAAACTTCTTTTGAATCAGCACTTCTTCTTGATTTAAAAGATACGGAGACGATACCTTTCTAGATTTATTTTCTAAATACGGTTTCTTAGCGTTTAAGCCCATATTATTATTTGGTAATCCATATATTTCTCCGTTAATCATCTCATTAGTATCATTATTGTTATAAATATTTGGAATTAGATACCTTTTTCCTTCTCTTATATAATCATCTTCACTAAATCTAAAAAATATTTTTAAATAGTCTTTGCCTTGAATTTTCTTAAAACGTATAAATACGTTATTTCTAATCCAGAATGCGACTTTTTCTATTAATTCCGAGTCAACAGTTCCTATTTCATTTTCAATACTTTTATATATCTCCAACGTTTTGCCTTTATATTTTTTAGATGGATTTTTTAAAATATCATAGTAATTGTTAATAATTTCAGCAGTCAATTTACCGTTAATTAGACTTTCTTTTTTTATAAAGAACGACATATAGTTATTGCTATGTATAATTTTTTTAATATCAATAGGCTTGTTCATATCTATTAACTTACTATTATAATCAGCAAAGCATATAAAATCAAAATCATCTTTATTTAGGCTAAACCTATCTATGTCTTTTAATTTTTTATTATACTTAATATCTATAGTCTTCGCTACCTCGAAATCGTTATCCTTTACATTAATAATAACATACGTTCCATCAGCAGGTATATAAGTATCAAGTATCATATTTTCGCCCTTATCATCGTATTCCTGTTTAAATATTTCAATTGCCTGTTTTAACAAAACTTCACCTCCATATATTAATTTTAAATTATTACTACTCCAAAAATTTGAATAAAAGATTAATTTATTTATATTCAGAATTTTTAAAATAACATAATTTGGTTCAAATACATACTTATGTGAATTTTATCCAGTTTATCTCTTTACCCATTTATAATTCACATATCCTGCCCCTCTAGCATTCATTTCTCCAATGCCTGTCCCAAGAGCCATATATGCTAATTCTTGAGCTTTGTCATTATTGCTTATATTTATTTTCACCTTATCTCCAAGAATTTTTTTACTTTTATAAGTAAATGCTATAGGTTTTTGATTAGTAATTTCTAAAGAAGTAAACAGTTCAAAATTTTCTTCAATTTTTAAATTCATAACATTATTATACTTCTTAATCAAATTTTCCTTAATTCTTCTTTCGAAATCAATTACAGATAAATTATCTCTCCAGTATCCAAAATCACTGTTTTTTAGCAGAATTGGAGTTAAGCTATAAAAGTAATCAATATATTTTCTTGGAATTGACCTTATATCTATAGTCAAACCTTTCATATCTTCAGTGTAATGATTTTTTAATACAGAATTAAAATATTTTGCCAGATTTACATTAACCGTTCTAATTTGAATAGCATAAATATTGTCTTTTTTATATAACTGTTCTTTTTCAATTGGATAAAATGTATTAAATACATAATATTTAAACATATTAGAATTATGCAAATTCAATAATTGATAATCTTTCGCTAATGCACTATCAATGAAGTAAGATATTTTTGCGTATACATTTTCATGCTCAATATTTTTTAATAGAAATAATTTTAAATCAAGTTCAAAGACTTGCAATTTCATCATATCACCCCCTCATCACAATAAAATTTTATTTTTTATATTTTATTACTATTTTTTTGTATCATCCAGTCAAATTTATTATATTATCCCAAATAAACCCTAAAATGCTAATAATGTAATAATAACACGAATTTTCTGTTAAGACAATATTTTTTTAATATAAATAATAAAAGAAATTTACAAAAAATTTAGTATGTAATTAGCTTGTATTACAAGCTAATTACATATAGAACATATTATGTAAAATTTACCACTTCACAAACATAAATCTATTATATATAATAATATTATGTTGAGTAATATATTAGCGATATTGTCGGCAAACAATAACTAATAATAAGATAATATGTTGCTCCTTTTTTCTTTTTAACTTACAATAATTGTTGTTTTTCTTAAATCTCTTAAATTTTTTAAAAATATAGTTTATAAAATTTTTAAGAGGTTCTATCACTTCAATTATCGCAATTATTGCATAGAATATTTTTATATGACCCCACCTCCCTTTTGTTAATATTTCTAAATTCATGTATTGACATTTACAATGTAAATATAATATATCATTCGCAAATAGAACTGTCAACATAAAATTTATATGTATTTTTTGTTATATTTTACATATTATTACAAATAATTTTAATTTGTATTCTTTAAAATAGTTAATTTATCATCTAGACATAAAAATAGCTCTTTGTTGATATA
>DCPV01000002.1:10617-15623 GCA_002323775.1 Firmicutes bacterium UBA1535
TATATCAACAAAGAGCTATTTAATTTACATCTCATGTTAAAGTTAAAACAATTCATATTGCTCAATTCATGTATTTTTAAATACACCTTGTGTTAAAATTTATTACCAAAAACAAAGAGTTTTATCTCCAGTATTGTATTTAATCTACATAGTAAATACCATACTACAAACGTAATAACACCTAATATTATAACATAAAAAATAATAATTTTCAATATTTCTTACTATTTTTCTTATTATTAAATATTACAGCTTTTTTAAAATATTTTTATAGTATAATTACCTATTAATACTTAGTTTATTTATTAGTATTAAGCATAATCTTTAAGGAAAAATGGAATAGATATTCTAGATACCACCTAAAGTTTTATTTTCCAACCAACCTATCTTCCTATACCATTCTCCCTAGCATAATAAAACAGATACTGCTGAGCATAACCCGACATATTTCCAAATTTGCTCTCTGCAAATTCTCTTATTTGCTTATCGTTAGTTGTTTTTGGCACATATAGCTCCTGCATAACTCGTCTTACCCAAACATCTACAGGGAATGTTGAAAATTGCTTCATTGAAAATAATAGTATACAATTAGCAACCTTGTTGCCTATTCCCTTATAGCTTAGCAAGTATTCTAAAGCTTCATCATATGACTTGCCTTTAAGCTTGTAAACAACATCTTTTTCATCTACTATTCGCATAGCTGCTTCTTTTATTCTCTCAGAGCGAAATCCAGCCTTACAAGATTTGATAATATCAATATCTGCATTAGCTAATTGCTCCTGTGTAGGAAACGAATAATAAAGCTTTCCGTTATACTCACCTATTTTATCACCAAAATTGAAGCTTAGATTTTCTATTACCTTTTTTATCATCGGAATTCTATTATTTGCAGAGATAATAAAGGAAATTATAGTTTCAAACTCATCTTGATTTAAAATTCTTATACCTTGTCCAAAAGATATTGCTTTTTTCATAATGTCGTCATTATCCAGCCATAGTTTTATATTAGTATAATCAGTATTTAAGTCAAAGTAATCTTGCCAAATATTGTTAAAATCTTCTGCATTGGTATTGTTTACGATAATATCTTCATTTTGCTTTGCTACATTTATAACCTTTCCGTTTGCAACTACAGTATAGCTATTATCCTTTTCTTTTTCCCATCTAAAGGCTTGTCCACATTCAAAAATGTGACAAGGCTCAAAGTCAGGCTGTTCTTTAACAATTATTTTGTTTTTTTCCTCTTTAATCCTCATCATTTCACCTATTTCTTTTGAATAAATTTTCTCTTATGATAACTATATCACACGAAGCTCATAGTTTCAACTCAATTTGTGTTAAGTTACTTTGTATTATCCTTGTTTTGTCTTATATATTCATATTCTGGAGTGCCATCTTTTCCATTGTATGAATAATAATATTCTTCACTGATATTATTGCCCTCTATTACAATTATAAGAGGCATACCTTCCGGTCTCTCATGACGCAATAAAAATCCATAGTTTTCTTTATTCTTTGTTTCATACATAAGCTCGTTTTTTATTAGCTTATCGTCCTTGTAATCTGCTCTATATACCGATATTTTCATATTATTATATTTAGGAATTATTAAAGCTGATTCGTAAGGACTGTCGCCATATTCTTCAATGCTTATATTCTTCTTATATATATCCACTTTTTCCTTGTTTAAATCATTTAATATAAAAGCAACAACATTATCATCTTTAAAATAATCTTCACCAACATGGCTAATAGCCTTATTTTCATTTGACACAACATTCTTATTGCATGAAATTAAGCTAATACTTAATATCAGCATTAACACAACTAATACATATTTTCTTTTCATTTTGTAATATCTCCTTTTGCTTGTTTATAATATTCTTCTTACTAAAATATTTAAGCTATAATATTATTATTACATAATATTGTTTTTTAATGTGCTTTGTCAATCAAAAACTTTTAATTTGTTGTATCAAATGTATATTTAGTTTCAATTTGAGATTTTTTCTTGTCTCATTTTGTAACAACTTTATCCTTTTTTATCCTTTTTTTAAAGCCTAACATTATTTTTGTTCATCAAAGATAAGACAAACAAGGACATACTCTAGCTTGCTCTCATTTGTTCTTATTGGCACAGATATTGCAATTTACATAATAAATAAATTTATTAAAAGAAAATAACAGAGGTAAATTATGTCTATTAAAGAAAATATTTTATACATTATCAACAACGAGGTAAAGCCTGCTATAGGTTGTACAGAGCCAGTTGCAATAGCTCTTTGTGCCGCTGCCGCTACTTCTTGCATAGCTGGTAGTAGCATAGATCTTGTAGAAGTGTATTTAAGCTCTAATATATACAAAAATGGTATGAATGTTGGCATACCTAATTCAAATGAAATTGGACTCGATGTAGCAGCCGCTTTGGGTGCAGCAAAGCAAAATTATGAAAAAGGATTAGAAATCTTAGGCGAAATTGATGATACTTGCAGAAGTGTTGCAAAAACTTTATTATCAAATAACAAGGTTTTAGTGAAAATTGCTGACACAGATAAAAAGGTCTATATTGAGGTAATAGCAAAATCTGGTGATAATGTTGCAAAAGCAATAATTGTGGATAAGCATGACAATATAGTAAATATCTCTTTAAATGATAGAACAATTTTCTTAAAGGAAAATAGCTCAAACGATAATTCATGCTCTGGCGTTGATGAAAGCTTTTTTGATTCTTCAATACTTGATATTATTAAAACAATAGAAAATTTAGATTTTGAAGATACAAAGTTTATGTTAAAGGGAATAGAAATGAATATGTCCGCCGCAAAGCTTGGTATGAGCCAAAGGCTTGGCATAGGTACTGGTTATGCAATTAAGCAAAATATGGACAAGGGAATTATAGGGACTGACTTGGCAAATAAAGCTATGATGCTGACATCGGCAGCCTCTGATGCAAGAATGTCAGGGCTTAGTGTTCCGGTCATGAGCTCTAACGGAAGTGGAAATAATGGCTTGACAGCAATTCTCCCAATAGCTGCATACAATGAAATAAATCCATCAAATGATGTAGATTTATCAAAGGCACTTGCTATAAGCCACGTTATAACTGCTTATGTTAAGCACTATATAGGGAGATTATCTCCACTTTGCGGCTGCTCCATAGCAGCGTCTACCGGCTCTGCGTGTGCGATTACATGGCTAATGGGCGGAAGCTATGCGCAAATACAGGGTACTGTAAAAAACATATTAGCAAATCAGTCTGGAGTTATATGTGACGGAGCAAAGCCCGGATGTGCTTTAAAGCTAGGCACAGCGGCGGCGGCAGGAGTACAATCCTCGATTTTAGCAATGGAGGGTTATTATGCTTGTAAAAACAATGGAATTGTAACAGGAACAGCAGAGCAAAGTATAAAAAACCTCAAAATTTTAAGTGATAAAGGTATGACTAATGTAGATAGGACAATTATCGATATTATGCTTAATGCTAAATAAATTAAAATTTGCTTTTTATTTTTAACAATCTCGATTAAATGTATTATGTATAATCAATCTACTTAATAAAATTATAATCTCCATCATTTAATACTAAAATGACGGAGATTATGATTTTATTAGATAATTTTTTATTGCTATAAACTACAGTTTATAGCAAATGTTATAACTGTCATAAGAAATTAAGATATATAAATTAGCTTAGCTTTTCAACAGCAATAAATACATTAGAAATCCTATACCATGTTGCGAAGTCTACGTTTCCCGTTATAGGCATTTTAAAGATTTCTTGAAATCTTTTAACAGCAGCAGCAGTATTCTCACCATAGACACCGTCCTCTATAAGCTTTGGTATCAGTGGAAAATTCCTTGATATAGCGTTTAATTGATGTTGAATTGTTCTAACAGGCTCACCACTTGAGCCTATCTCTAAAGTATATCCTGGGAATGACATTGGAATTCCTTCAACCTTTTGAGCTTGTCGCAAAATAATGTCGCTTCCATAATAATTTTTAAGTATTTGTAAGGCTGTGTATCCGCTGTCTGCAAGATACTTAGAGCCCCATTGACTTAGCCAGCCATCACGTACAACCTTTTTCCCATCGGAATACTGGGTAAACAGTGGCTGTGCCAAACCAGGTCTTGAAATATAAGTAGTAAAAAGCTCGTCAACAACATCTGATACTTCTCTATATATGTTTCTTCCATAGTTGAATGCTTGGTCATATGCTGTAGAACTCGTTATAGTAAAGCCAAATCCTTTACTTCTGTACCATTCGGTATAGACTCTATTGAGTGTAAATGATATCATAGCAAGAATATTTGCTTTTAGGCTCTCTATTGGCCATGTAGCGTATATCTCACTACTTGCAACATTCTTTATATAATCCTTAAACCCAATTGTGTAATTTGCTGCCCCAGTATTTTCCGGAACGCCATCATGTACAACTACAAATTCCGGAACTACAGGCTCAGGAAGAACTACCAAGCCACCTGGAAAAGGTAGTTTCTTTACCTCTGACTCAGGTATTTTAGGTGGAAAATCTCCCCACAAGGTAGGATATGGTATGTCTATTGATTCGTAGGTAGGATTTAATATTACCTGCTGCAAGGCCACGGTGTCAGGATATATTTGAACATTATAAACATTAGCCTCTATAAAACCAGGTAAAAAAACAGAAACATTGAATAAATTAAATGGTCTGCCCCCATCAGGATTCATTGAATAATCAAGAGGTGGTGCCGGTAAGATTATCGGTGGTATCTGTCCTGAAGAATCTGTTCTCGTTTCTTCAACAATAATAGTACTTGTAGGATCATAAACTCTGACTAATGCTTCAGCAGCCGGTCTTCCTATACTATTTAAAAACACGCTCGTTGCAAGACTCCCAAAATCCCCCCTTATATTTTCTTGAATAAAGGGCTTATATCTTCTCAAATTATTAACTCCTCTCTTTTTATTATTATTTTACCATTCTATATTATAATTTTCGTGCTGTATATTATCTATAATAATT
>DCPV01000040.1 GCA_002323775.1 Firmicutes bacterium UBA1535
CACAAAATAGTGTACAATAAGAAAATAAACCGTAAAAGGAAGGTGATTATATTATGGCATTAGACGGTATCGTTTTAAATAGTATAAAAAATGAGCTTTTAAGTAAGCTCATAGGTGGTCGCATAGATAAAGTACATCAGCCTGAAAAGGATGAAATAATTATAAATATTAGAAGCAATTCATCAAATTATAAGCTTTTGTTGACATCAAACAGCAGTAGCCCTAGAATTCATCTTACTACTTTATCACGCAAAAATCCTGAACAAGCCCCAATGTTTTGTATGCTATTAAGAAAGCATTTATATGGCTCAAACATCGTAGATATAAAGCAATTAGAGCTTGACAGAGTTATTGAAATTGTATTTGAATGCAAGGATGAGCTGAAAACTACAGTAAAAAAATCATTGATTATTGAAATGATGGGCAAGCATAGCAATATAATATTCATAAACTATGACAGTAAAATAATTATTGATTCAATCAAGCGTGTTTCTGAAAGCATGAGCAGTGTGAGGCAGGTTTACCCAGGTATTCCTTATAATTTGCCGCCATCACAATCTAAGCTAAATCCTTTAAATACAGATAGAGATGGCTTAATAAATGCAATAAATACTACAAATAGTGGTACTTTGGTATATAACTTTTTATACAAAAATTTTATTGGCTTCAGTCCACTTCTAAGCAAGGAAATATGCTATGTCAGCAATATAAATGAAGGACTTAGTTTGGCTGAATTATCTGATAAGGCTTTAAGTACCTTATGCGATGTCTTTAATGATACAGTATCTATAATAAAAAGCAAGAAAATATCACCGGCTATATATATCAATCAGGATAAGAATATTTATGATTTTCACAGTATAAAAATTAATTATTATAATGATTGTAAAAAGCAAGATTTCTATACCATAAGTGAAATGCTTGATGTGTACTATTATGAGCTTGATAATAAAAACAGAATTAATCAAAAGGTTTCAAATTTATTAAAAAGCATTAATACTAAGCTTGATAGAGACAAGAAAAAATTAGAAAAACAAAAAAATGAACTGTTAAGTGCTGAGGACAGAGAAAAATATAAAATATACGGAGATTTAATCATATCCAATCTTCATGTTCCTTATGAAAATAACAAACTTACAGTAATTAACTATTATGACCCTGAACAAAATGAGATTACAATACCTTTAGATCCAAAGCTTAATAATCTATCTTTAAATTCACAAAAATATTATAAAAGATATAATAAGCTGAAATCTGCCGAGGAAGAATTGTTAAAACTCATAGAATCAACTAGCTCAGATATTGAATATTTGGAAAATATCTTATTTAGCATTGAAGCGTGTAAAACTACTGATGATTTAGACCAAATATATGAAGAATTGGCAGAAGAAGGCTTTATAAAAAAATATAAAGCACCAAAAGGCTCTAATAAAGTTAAAAATGATATTTTGGTATATGTTTCTTCCAGCGGTCATGAAATATTAGTCGGAAAAAATAATATTCAAAATGATTTAATTACATTTAAGCATGCCAAAAAGGATGATTATTGGTTTCACGCAAAAGGTATACCAGGCTCTCATGTTGTTATAAAAACTAATGGTGATGAATTACAAGATATAGAATACATAGAAGCTGCAACTCTTGCCGCATTTTATAGCAAAGGAAAAAACAACAGCTTAGTAGAGATTGACTATACGAAAAAGCAGAATATCAGAAAACCGCCAAACGCAAAGCTTGGATTTGTAATTTACGACACAAATTACTCAATGAATGTGAATACTGATATAAAGAACATAAAGCTTAAAAACTAAATAAAGAACCATAGTAAATACTTAAAATTTGTATAATACTATGGTTCTTTATTTAGTTAAAGAATTTATTCTATAATTTTTTTATTAGCAAAATAAATATTAGTGAATACAATAAACAAATCGACAATTTTTTACAATTGAAAGGAGTTAATGGTATATTTATATTAATATATCAGCAAATTATGGATGTAATAAGAATAAAACCTATATTTTGTACTAGCAATATTGAGCATTGTAATTGTTGTGAATATAATAATTTAATAGTAGGAACATGTGATAGATTTTATTATACTTCAAATTTAGTATTCAAACCAATTACTTTATATAACGATGCTTATATTAAAAAAGCAGAATTATTCCTGTACTGCGAAGACATATGTGGTTGTAATTCGTGTAATATTAATGTTGAAAAAGATCATATTAGCAATACAATATTTGGTGTTAATTGGTATAACTGGAATGTAAGTGAGATATTTAAAAATAGCCATACATCATCAATTAATTTATGCTTATATTCAAATGGTTTTGCAAATTATGGAATTTGTAAGTTTTCTACCATTAATAGTATAAATCAACCTTATATTGAATTGACTATAGATAAAGAAGAACATCATAATCAAAATGAAATAAATATTATAGAGGAATATTCAACAAATGATTTATATAATTATACTTCTTGGTTTAAATGTTTAGATATAAGCAGTTATTTTTATTTCATTAAAAACATTGGTAATTCAGCTGTTGAGATTAATGTGCAAATAAGTCCAGACAAAATAAACACCTTTATTGACAATGGGCCTTTTGTAATAAAACCAATGGAAACACAATCTATTATTCCATTAAGAGTCAGCTATTATGTAAGATTATCATTTAAAAATGCCATTCAATTTAATAATAGCAGAATAAAAGTATGGCTTCAAGGTATTAAAAATAATTTATAATAATTTGTAACTATAAATTAGTACAAACATATATTATTGTGTGGACAAAGTATTTTTAAATATTATGTTTACAAAACAATGTAAAATTAAGGAGTGAATAAAAATGCCAGGAATGCCTATTTTCCAAGATATTGCTTCACAATTAAAGAGTCAAATTTATGTTTATAATAAAGATACAACTGATATTGTTCCATTAGAGGTTGATAATACTGGTTTAACTATTAGTGGTACTGTTGGCTTAGCCACTGGTACTACTGTTGATTTAGCTGCTGGTGCTACCGTTGGCTTAGCTGCTGGTGCTAACAATATTGGTACTGTTGGTTTGGCTGCTGGTACTACTGTTGATTTAGCTGCTGGTGCCACTGTTGATTTAGCCACTGGTGCTACCGTTGGCTTAG
>DCPV01000262.1:0-4599 GCA_002323775.1 Firmicutes bacterium UBA1535
AGAATGTCTATCTCACTGTCTTTGACATACATTATAAGCAGCCTTGTCATGGATTATTTTGACTCAAAAATAAAAATATTGCCCTCATCAATAGAGGGCTTTACAATTGAAATATCACAAATATTATTTTTAATTATATCTTATATATTGATGCTATAACAGCATTATTTAAGTTCGTATTCTTTTGTAGTTCCAAGAACAGTACCATCCTCTGCTACTTGTGACACACTTATTAAATCTCCCTCTTTAGCATCTATACTTTCTGCTATCAATAAATTTTCATCAATAAATTTTGTGTTTTGTTTTTTTCCATTTACAAATATGTTGCTCGATTTTGTAAAATTATTGCCGATAAGATATATTGAATTTTCTATTTTAGATGCACTATTAATTGAAACATCTTCTACACCCATTTTCATATCTGTTGGAGCATACGGATTTATTCCGTTATAGACCTCTTTATTACCATAAAGCATATCATGCTCAAGCATTTCTAACTCAGCTTTATAATTTTCATTGTTGATATTTTTCTCATGAAATTTTGTTAAAATTCCATTTGTTATGTTAAGTCTATTTAAAACTGATGAAGAAAGCTGGTAAGCATTCAAATTTTTATCCTTTTTTTCAAGACCTATATTATCCCATATAATATACTCTGTTTGAAATATATTATTATTTTCCAAATACTCTTTTTTCAAATCAAAAGCCGGTAAATGGTCTCCGAACATAACTAAGACTACAGGCTCATCGATTGATTTAAGCGTCGAAATTAATCCGCCTATAAATCTGTCCATTTCATTGAGCTGGTTTATATAATACTCAAATGGTGTTTTAATTTGCTCAGCAAAGGCGATTATGTCTTCGTTTGAAACCTTATCGCTTTCGTTAGGAATTATCTTATCATCTTCTCCATTGTTGGTGTTATCTTGTTCTGTTTGGTTATTTAAGCTTGATATATCATCTACACTCATGCTTATTTTCTGCTGTGTATCTACAGGCTCACTTGGGTATTTTCCATGTCCCTGAACGGATATAGTGTATATAAAATCTTTGCCTTTACTTGATTCGAGCGCTTTAACTATTTCCTGTATCAATATTTTATCCTTTGCCCAACCAATTTTATTGTATTCAACATTTGTCATGTACTCTACAGGAGTAAAGCTGTCAAAACCCATCTGTGAATAAACTTTATTTCTATCATAAAATGTGGCAGTATGATTGTGAATAGCATGTGTTTTATACAAAAGCTCTTTTAAATTATAGCCTAGCGTTTCACAGGTTGATTCCTTTAAAATTGTAGTGTATGGATATTCTCCAGCTCCAAAAAATTCCAAACTCATACCTGTCATGACCTCAAATTCAGTATTAGCAGTTCCTGCGCCTATGGACGTAACAGTCAGAAATCCTGAGCTGTATTTATTTTTCAAATATCTAAACACAGGCATTGGATCCTCAGAATAAGTAATTCCTTTCATATAATTTACATCGAAAAAAGATTCCAATTGTAAAAATATAATATTAGGCTTATCCTTTTGAAGTTCTTCGATTTTTTCTAATTCTTCGCCATTTTCTTGAGTATATTTATCTCTATCTTTTGCATTGTCTATCATTGCGTTAGGATTATTTTTGTCATCTTCTTTTATTTCATTCATAATCCAATCCATTGCATCTTTTGAATAATCCTTTGGCCTAGATACACCTCTGTCGAACATAGTGCGTGAAAAACAATATGCAAATCCATATTGCTTATGTGCATCTAAAAGATTTCTAAAATTACTAGATATAAGGTTAATTTTAATGAATAATGCTGTAATCAAAGCAAAGCTAGTAACCAATATAATTGTAGCAGGCACTGTTTTAGAGAGTTTTCGTTCTTTTTTTGGTAATTTAAACCAAGCATAAATTATTGATGAAAGCAATATTAATACTCCTATAATTATAGAAGTCATTTCCAATTTGCTAAAATACATCGGCATTATTTTTATTCCTGATTTCATTATTGTAAAATCAATCGCCGATAAAGGAGATGTCCTGAAAATTACAATGACAAAATTGCTGATACCAAGTCCTAGCCACGTAATAGCGACTAATAATACTGTAAAATACCTTCTTTTAAACAAAAATGATATTGATAATGTACATAATATCAATAATGTGTTATAAAGAAATACCGGTGTGTTAAAAATCATGTGCTTTAATCCTAAGAGCAAGGATTTTCTAGCAAGTATTTCAATTAAAATATTAAGGAAAAACGACAAGGTAATAAGAGCTACTACTTGCCTTTTTTCAAAGAATTTTAATAACTTTTTCATTTTCATAAATCCTTTTTTGTTTGTGATTTTAATGTCAATTTATCATGGTGCGTCTAATGAAAGCTTAGTAGATATTGGTATATTGCTCTATTAAGCTTTCACGCACAGTTCATCACAGGATGATTAGATAAATTATTACTTCACAACTATATTAAATATTTTTCCAGCTACATATATTTCCTTAACTATAGCTTTTCCTTCTAAGAACTTCTTAATATTTTCATCCTCATTAGCCTTTGCTTTTGCTTCTGCTAAATCAGCATCCTTAGAAATTATCACTTTGCCACGTACCTTTCCATTTATTTGTACCGGCATCTC
The DNA here is from genome assembly GCA_002323775.1 of Firmicutes bacterium UBA1535. Taxonomy (GTDB): domain Bacteria; phylum Bacillota; class Clostridia; order Tissierellales; family Sedimentibacteraceae; genus UBA1535. The sequence goes on from DCPV01000262.1 coordinate 2,631, forward strand.
TATTTCATCTTCAACTGTTTTTTCATCATCCCACTCTGGCCATGAGCATTTATTTAGCATGCCGCCAAAGTTTTGTTCTTCCCACATTTCCTCTGTTATATGAGGAGCTATTGGATTTAGAAGTGTTATAAAGGTTTTGAGCTCTGCTCTTGTGATGTAGCCACTATCATAGAACTCGTTTATAGCACTCATCATTGCCGCAATTGCTGTATTGTATTTCATAGCTTCATAGTCTTGTGAAACCTTTTTGATAGTTTTATGAATTAATGACAAATGCTTCTTAGAATAATCTTCCTCATCATTTACTATCTCTTGAAGCTTCCAAACTCTATCCAAAAATCTCTTACAGCCTTTTACACTGCTTTCTGACCAAATAGCAGTTTTTTCATAGTCTCCTATAAACATAACATAGGTTCTTAGTGTATCTGCACCCATATCATCAATAATATCGTTAGGATTTATGACATTGCCTGCTGATTTAGACATTTTTTCTCCGTCTGGTCCAAGTATCAAGCCCTGAGCAGTTCTTTTCTTATAAGGCTCTGCATTTGGAACAGCTCCGATATCATATAAGAATCTATTCCAGAATCTTGAGTATATCAAGTGTCTTGTAACATGCTCCATTCCGCCGTTATACCAATCTACTTGACCCCAATAGTTCAAATTAGAACTTGATGCTAGCTCCTTGTCATTGTGAGGATCCATGTATCTTAGGAAATACCAAGATGAGCCTGCCCATTGAGGCATAGTATCAGTTTCACGTTTTGCAGGTCCTCCGCATTTAGGGCAGGTAGTATTAACCCACTCATCTATATTTGCAAGAGGTGATTCGCCTGTATCTGTCGGTTTGTAGTTTTCTACATTCGGAAGTCTAACCGGCAAATCTTTTTCTGGAACTCCAACAGTACCGCATTTTTCACAATGAATAATGGGGAATGGCTCTCCCCAGTATCTTTGTCTGTTAAATGCCCAATCCTTCATTTTATAGTTAGTTTTAGGCTCTCCTATTTTGTTTTCCTTGATATAATCAGTGATTTTTTCTTTTGCTTCTTTTACTCTTAATCCATTCAATATACCTGAATTTATCAAAATACCATCTTCTGTATCTGTATAAGCTTCCTTAGTTATATCTCCACCTTGGATTACTTCGATTTTTGGTATACCAAATTTCTCTGCAAACTCCCAGTCTCTTGTATCATGACCCGGAACAGCCATTATTGCTCCTGTGCCGTAGCCCATCATTACATAGTCAGCAACCCAAATAGGGATTATTTCATTTGAAACCGGATTGATTGCGTTTAAGCCTTGTATTTGAACTCCGGATTTTTCTTTCGCAAGCTGAACTCTTTCAAATTCGGATTTTTTCTTAGCGGAGTCTTGATATACTTTTATTTCATCGATATTTGATATTTTGTCTGTATATTTTTCAAGCAATGGATGTTCAGGAGCTATAACCATGAATGTCACACCATATAGTGTGTCCGGTCTTGTTGTAAATACTCTTAATTTTTCATCCAAGCCATTGATTTTAAAATCTACCTCGGCTCCAAAGGAACGACCTATCCAATTTTCCTGTTCCATTCTAATTCTTGGTGGAAAATCAATTTTTTCATCCTCAAGACCTTCCAAAAGCTTGTCGGCATATTCTCTTATTTTCAAGAACCATACGTCTTTTTCCATCTGAACTACTTCGCTATGGCATCTGTCACAAACTCCATCCTGTGATTCTTCATTTGCCAATACAACCTTACAAGTATTGCAGAAATTAACATAAGTCTTATCCTTGAATGCCAAGCCTTTTTCAAACATTTTCAAAAATATCCATTGAGTCCATCTGTAATAGTCAGGGTCTGTTGTATCAACTGTTCTATCCCAGTCAAATGAATATCCAGCAGCCTTTAGCTGTCCTGTGAAAACTCTGATGTTTTCATCTGTTACCTTTCTTGGATGCTCTCCTGTTTGAATTGCA
>DCPV01000262.1:4717-8271 GCA_002323775.1 Firmicutes bacterium UBA1535
CAGGCATCCCAGCCTATAGGGAACAATACATTGTAGCCCTCAAGTCTTCTTTTTCTTGATATTACCTCCAATGAAGTATAGGCTCTGATATGTCCAACGTGAAGTCCTACTCCTGATGGGTAAGGAAATTCAACAAGCGAATAGAATTTTTTCTTATCAGAATTATCTTCAGCTTTAAATGTATTATTTTCTTCCCAAATTTTTTGCCACTTTTTCTCAATATGCTGTGGGTTATAAGTTTTCATAATAATCTTCCTTTCTATTTTTTAGTAAATATTAACTATTTTTTAGATTAAAAATAAAAATCCCATGTCAAACGACATGGGACGAATAATCCGTGGTACCACCCAAATTAAATAGCTATAGCAGCTATTTCACTCATCAATGTAACGGTTTTAACCGACTAAAATTACTTTAATTGCCACAAAATAACAATCTTTCATATTAGCAACTCCTTGGACGAGTTCAATTAATATCATCTGCTGTTTCACACCAAGCAACAGCTCTCTTTAAGATTTTAAAAATTTACTACTTCCAAATCAAAGTTTTTATTTTTTCTATTTTTTCAATTATACTAGATTAGTTTTTATAATGCAAGAGGTTTTTTAACTTTTTAGTTTTTCTTTAATATCATTATTGTATTATTGTATCATTTTAATAATTTATCCGCCAAATCCAAAGAAATTATTGCTCTCATATCTTTTTAATGATTTATAAAAAAATAATATAGAAATAAATAGCCAAAGAATTGTTAATCCTAGTATTCCAAATATATTTGCTAGAGTTATATTCTTCATTACTTCTACAGGAACAGCACCAAGCAATAATGATGGAATAAAAAATATAAAAATAATCCTTAAAATCTTATTAAAGGCACCGCCGTGATATAATGACGGAGTTAAAAACATTTGAAACATACCTGTCGATATATTTTCACCTTCCATAAAGTAAAAAGATAGGCTCATGCAAATCAAAGTAAATGAGAAAAAAATTATTGACGAAACAATTATTAATGATATTGAAATTAATATCTGTACCAGAGTAAAGCGTGCCAAAAATATATACGCTACATAGCATATTAATCCAAATATCAAATCCCCTATAGCACTTGTTGATATTGCAGAAGTTGCAACTTTTAAAAGCGTATTTTTGGGTGTTAATAAATATTTATCAAAATTACCGCTGCTTATATAGTACGGTATATTATTTATTCCGTATAAAAATGAAAACACCAATCCAAAAGATGTAGTCGAAACACCGTATAATCCTATTATATCAAATTTATCCCATCCATTTATATTTCCAACTATTGCACCGAAGTTTAACCATAAAATGATAAATGCACTATTGTTTAAACACATACCGATTATAGAAGTTATAAATGCACTTCTTAGTTCCTTAGCATTTTGAAAATTTTTCTTAATATTTAATATTGCTAATTTTAAATTTCTCATTTATATACCATGCACTGATTTTCATAAAATTTTATGAACTGTGCGTATCCTTTCATTATTTTAAACTCTTTCAAGCTCTATCCTCCATTTATCATTGCTTTTTCTTTAGCCTTGCTAAACACATAATTTAATAATAATCCAAATACTATAATCCATCCGAACTGCAATGATATTCTTATTATAAATTCATTATTCCAATATTCATAAACAGTGCTTGAAGCAAAGTTAATCGCACCAAATGGACTTACATATGCTAGAGTCTTCATAAATTTAGGGAACATTGCTATAGGTAAGTAGCTTCCTCCTAAAACCATAACAAATTTATCTACAATCCAATATATTGGTCTAACATCTTGCATAAAGAAAGATAATATGCCTATTATTGCATATAGGATTAAGCAGAGAATTTGCCCGAATATTATCGTAACTATCAATGTCGGAATAAAAACAAATAAATTCAATATAGGAACTCCAACGAAGATTATCATAGCTGCACAGCCTAAAATACTTATAACTATAAATGAATATAATCCCTGCCCAATTACCTTATAGAAGCTTAAAAGCATATAATTAACAGGTTTATTTATAAACATTTCTACATTCCCGCTTTTAACATCATTCATAATTAAGCTATATATCTTTCTTAAATTAAAAGTCATTAGACAAAAATATATAAACATGCTCCATAATGTTGTCTCATATGATGTTCCGTTAATATTTCCATTATTAAGCTTAAATATATAGTCATATAGGAAGAATAGTACTAAGCACCTAGAAACCATATTAAACACATCTAATACTATGTAGCTTCTATTTTGTATTTGATTTTTCATAAATATTTTTATTACTGTTAAAAAAAATTTATTCTTCTTCATAGATGCTCCTTATTATATTTTCTAGGGATTCATTCTCGATATTTATATCGTCAATTTTAAATATTTTGGTTAATTCCTGCAAAGCCTTTTGTGTTCCCATTATTTCTGTATTTACTTTTAAAATCATTTGATCTTTATGTTTTTCTATGTATTCAATTCCCTCAGGTAATTCTTCAAAGCTCTCAAATATTGTTTCAGGTGTAATAATAATATTTTTATTTTTTACATAAGAATTTATAAGCTCCTTTGTCGGCATATCTATTATTATTTTTCCGTTGTTAATAATTACACATCTCTTGCAAATACTTTGTATGTCTTCTGTATCGTGACTTGTTAAGAATATAGTCACCTTTTCTTCTTCGTTTATTTTTGTAAGCAAGTCTCTTAAATTCTTTTTCGATACAACATCAAGTCCGATAGTTGGCTCATCTAAAAAGATTATTTTAGGTCTATGTATTAAGGAGGTAGCTATTTCTGCTCTCATTCGCTGTCCTAGCGATAACTTTCTAACAGGTTGATTTATAAAATCTTCTAAATTAAAAAGTTCAGATAACTCTTTAATTCTATTTTCTATGTCTTCCTTTGGCATATCATACATTGCCCCGAACATTTCCATGCTGTCTGTCAATGGCAAATTCGGGAGCAACAGACTTCTTTGACCGAATACTGTTCCTATTTTATAAGCAAGCTCATCTCTGTCTTTAATAGGAGTTAAGCCACATATTTTGATATCACCGGAACTTGGATATAAAATACCGGTAAGCATTTTAATGGTTGTGGATTTACCAGCACCATTCGGACCGATAAAGGCTAAAGTTTCTCCCTCATCAACTTCAAAAGAAATATTATCAACTGCTTTTACGTTTTTAATATCACTGTTAAAAAGATTATATAAAAATCCTTTTTCCTCATTTTTAATATTAAACTTATACTCCTTGCATAAGTTTTTCACTTTAATTATTGACATAATTTTCACTTCCTATCATAAGTATTGTATTAGTTTTTCAATACCTTCATAGTTTTTTATACAAAAAAAACACGAAGGCATTATCAAAACTGATAGTGACTCCGTGCTTTAAACGTGTAGGCCTTAACCCTATGTAGCTCTCAAAAACGATTATACATACTCACTTATTTCGATATATAATACTCTTTATGATTATAAAAGTCAATAACTTTTTTCATATTTTTTATATTTTTAACTAATTATTCAATTTATTAATTT
>DCPV01000007.1 GCA_002323775.1 Firmicutes bacterium UBA1535
TAACTAAATAACCTTTTTGGAAAACCTCTATTACTGTGTCTTCCTCTTTATCTCCTATCACCTCAAATGCAATCCCTGAGTGCATATTAGGGTCAAATTTTGAATTTAGAGCATCTATTTCTTTAAGCCCTTTCTTTTGAAGAATATTTAAAAACTGGTCATATATCATTTTAACTCCGTTTTTAAAATTTATTATCTCCTCATTTTCAGATTTAACCGCATCTATTGCTCTTTCAAAATTATCCACTATCGGGACTAAATCCGTAAGTACATCTGTGACAGCATTATTATAAGTTGAAAATCTTTCCTTCTCTGTCCTCGCCTTATAGTTTAGAAAATCCGCCTGTAATCTCTGCATTTTATTGTTTAATGCGTCAAATTCCTCTTTAGCTACTGTGATTTCTTCCTTGTTGCCTTCCTCAGCCTCTTTGGAACTTCCAGCATTTTCTACATTTTCTTGTTCTAAATTTTCGCCTTCAGCAGATAGATTATCTTCCGATACATCTACTGTGTCTTTTTTTGTCATTTTGATACTCAATCCTTTCTAATATCTATATTAATTTAAGTTACTTCTTATCTTTATCAGATTTATTATCTAAAGCTTCATTCATAGCATCAGACATTGCTTTTACTGTGTTTATAACACTTTCATAATCCATTCTTGTAGGACCGATTACCCCTATCTTTCCTATGGTCTTGCCATTAAATTTGTAAGTAGCTGTGATTAAACTGCAATCTTGCAACTCTCTGTACGGATTTTCCTGTCCAATGCTTATATCTATATCGTGCTTCCCAATATCCTGAACTAGCTTTGCTACACTTTCTTTATTTGATATGAATGACATAAATTCCTTAGCTTTTGCAGGATCACTGTATTCAGGAAAATCAAGAATGTTTTCCACTCCGTCCGAATACATACTAACATCATCAAATGAAGTTATATGATTTATTAAATATGGCATCAAATCACGAATGGATTCGCTGACGCTTTCCTTTATAGAATATATATCATCAATTATAAACCTCTTTAAATCATCATTAAAATCCTCAAGCTTATATCCTTTCAGCCTATCCGTTAAGATATTTGAAATTTTATCCATTTGATCATATGGTATTGGATTATTAAGCTTTATCATCCCTTGACGAACAAGATTATTATTTAATATTATAATCATCAGCACTTTGTTATACTCAACAGGAACAAGCTGTATTCTGCTCACTACAGATTTTTTCATCTGAGGAGCGATTATAAATGATGTATATTTGGTAAATTGTGATAACATCCTCACCGAATTTTTGAGTATCATATCCATCTCTTGGACTTCATCTTCAATAACTTTTCTTATATCCGATATACTTAAGCTATCAGTCTCAGTTGGCTGTAAAAAAGATTTCCAAATATCATCAACATAATATCTGTATGCCTTATCTGTCGGTATTCTGCCGGATGATGTATGAGGCTGAATTAAAAATCCCATTTCTTCCAAATCAGACATTTCATTTCTGATAGTTGCAGGGCTTACTCCAAGCTCATATTTCTTTGAAATAGTCCTAGAACCAATTGCTTCTCCACTTTCAATATAGCTTCCAATTATAGCTTTTAAAATGTTTATTTTCCTATTATCTAAAGACATTCTATCACCTCGTTCCTTTCCTCATGTTGCACAATGCAAAACAAGTTTTGCATTAAACAATTTTCGATGGCGGCAATACTTATGCCCATGCCCATATTGCATAAAGCACCACCAAAGACTTGGTATGGGCCCGGTGCATATTTCCTCATTTTTTAATTTACTTTAAGCTTATTTATCATTTTGTTAGCACTCATTAAGGTCGAGTGCTAATCGCTAAATATAAGATACTACTTTAAATGAATTTTGTCAATAGGTTATTTAAAATTTTTTAAAAAATTTGAGTGTTTTTTAAAGATTATATTAAGGAAATAAATAGAGATTTTTATAAAATCCGCATAAAAATAATTTGAGAGAGGTATTCTCTCAAATATTGTTTTAATCCTAAGCCAAATCCTCTTTGTACTCTTTATAAAATTCATTTGTTAATTTCATCTTTTTATCCCATATTTCTATTGCTGTTGCTGTTCTCATTGGATTATTCTGCATAATCTCATGTGTATATCTCTCAATATGCTCCAAAATAGATTCAAATGATGGATTATCATTTAAAGCCTCAACCCATACATCCATTACAATTCCATGAGCGCCTGTATCATCTAGTAAATCAGCCTCAATTAACAAAATCAATTCAATCGGAATATCATCCATCAATTTGTCCTTGCCTGAATGAAGCTTAATTAAATCACAGATAAAGTCTATTTTATCTAAAGGATAATCATGTGCTGATAAATATTTTCTGCATATATCCGCTCCTACAAGTGCATGATTTTTTCTGTCAATTTCGGTATAGCCACTATCATGAAATATTGTAGCTATCTTTAGAGAATCTATATCTATCAAATCCTTGTCTTTGTATCCCTCGTATAATTTGAGCATCCATTTATATACACGTTTTGTATGACCCATGCGATTGTAATTTATTCTATTTTTTGCACCACCACCGTGCGAATCATATTCTGACAGTAATTTTCCAACGTATTCAAACATATCATTGTATTTATCTTTATTCATAGTGCCTCCTCTAATTTAAGACATTAAGCTAATTTACTCGTTTCTTTATTGTCTGTGATATTTTATCAAAATTAGATAACTATATCAACAAAAATAATATAAAACTCCATCAATTGATGAAGTTTTATATTATATCTTAATGCAATTATTCTTTAATATTTTTTTAATATTTCTCCATCTAAATCAATTAATAAAATAGTATCAGTATGTCTATTACTATAAATTAATGCGTTATCATCTTCATTTGAAATATCAATACTTTGAGGTGCTACATTTGTTTTAAACTGAGTTTCTTCGAATAATACTTTTAAATCACTGCCATCATAATTTATTCTATAAAGGCTGATTTTTGATTTATTGTCCTCAAGATTTCCTGTGGGATTATCATCTTTGCCAATAAAAAATATATATTTATCTGTGATTTTGAGAGCAGTTATAAAAAAATACTCATTATTGTTTTCATATATAGTTTCTGTATTTGATCCACCGTCTAAGTTGTCTCTGTTTATATATGTCTTTCCTTTATAGTAAGCAAAATTATCTTTAATTTGTAAATAGGAAATCCATTTTTCTGATTCAGCATTTTTATTTATATTAATAGTAGTTTTTTCATCTGTATAAATGTTATATTTGTATAGAACATTGTACTCAAAATTTCCATCCAAATTACCATAATCATAATAATAGCATATATCATCATGCGTTATTGGCATAACTGACCCGTCCAAGCCTTTATCCATACTCGTCAAGCTGCCATTTTT
>DCPV01000062.1:0-16545 GCA_002323775.1 Firmicutes bacterium UBA1535
TTTGTTAGTTTTATTATACAAATGCAAGCAATTTATGTCAATTAAAATTATATTAGATTTCTATTAAAATTTAGTTTGAAATTCAAAGAGTAATTGTAAACGTTTATTTGTATAAATATAACAACTTTATATTGACTTATTTGTCGAATTTTGGTATTATACATACAATAATTATTTAAAATGTATATACTGATATAGTAAAACAAGCTTGTCATAATATTAACAAACTTATAAAAAATGAATAAAGGACTAACATTTCCTATTGAACTATAAAAAACGATATTAAAAGGAGAAAATTTATGTCAGCAAAAATTAGATTTGGGAGAGTATCTGTAAAAAAATTAGAGCAATATTTGGATAAGTTAGTTATGAATTGTGCAAATAGCTTGGAACAAAATATTTCAGATGATGATAAAAAGTTGTCATTTATAAAAAAGGCTATATTACGTGCGAAGTCGATGAATTGTGGCGAGCATAACGATATTACCAATCAAGTTAATGATTTGATGAAAACCATTATGGAAATGGATTTTGTTAAAAAGATGATTTTAGATGTGGAGCAGCAAAAACAAATGGTGGAATCCATTACTGCTGCCGGAGAAGAAAATGCTTCTGCTATTGAGCAGGTTTCAGTTCTGGTTCAGGAATCGGCAAAATCTGCATATGATGCTGTTCAACTATCACATAATGGAAAGAATTTGTCCTCATTGACACTTAACAAAATTCACGAAGCATACGATGACATTAAAGAAACTCATAATAAGATAGAGGATTTGAATAGACAGACTGCTGAAATAGACTCAATGATATCGATAATCAGTTCAATTGCAAGCCAAACTAATTTGCTTGCACTGAATGCTTCAATCGAGGCTGCGAGAGCGGGGCTTGCTGGAAAGGGCTTTGATGTAGTTGCAGGAGAAATTAAAACATTAGCACAAAGCTCATCAAATTCGGTAAAATATATTGAAGACAAGCTAAATGTTATGAAGAAGGGCATTAATGATTCATCAAATTCTGTGGCAACAATTGCTGAAAATTTCTATAATTGTCGTTCTCACGTTGATAATCTAGCGGAAAGTGTGGACAAAATTTACTGCTCGGTTGAAGAAATTAACAACAATATGCAGGAGATTATGTCTAATGTAGAAGAACAACAGTCTGCAACAGAAGAAATTTCGTCGAGTCTTTTAGTTATTAACGAAAAAACTATTGACCTTCATGAGGATTGTGTTCGTACGGGTAGAGGATTCTATGATATTTCTAAAAAGGTTAATAATCAGCGTACTCGTAATATTGATATGATGGATAAGAGTAGTCCAAGAGATCAGATTCAATTTTGTATTGTAGATCATATGCACTGGAAATGGAGAATTTATAATCTATTATTGGGCTATGAAAAAATTAAAGTTGAGGATGTTGGCAATCACACAACTTGCAGATTGGGTAAGTGGTTAAGCAAGAACAGTAACGACCCTAAGCTTTTGAAGTATATTAAAGACCTAGAAAAGCCACATTCACAATTGCATCGTATAGCATCTGATGGCGTTGCAGCTTACAACAGAGGAGATATACATGTTGCAGAGCAAGCCTTGGTTAAGATGGATGTAGCTTCCACAGAGGTTATAGCGATTTTAAACAAAATGATTCTTTTATTTTAAATTGAAATTAGTCCTAAGATACCTAATATATAAATTTACGATACATATTAAAACAGCACAGGATGCTTTGATATCCTGTGCTGTTCTTCATTATTTGTTTTTAATAAATTCTGTTACAACCTTATTGAATTCTTCCGGACACTCTACTTGAGGACCATGCCCAGCATTTGCAAACACATATTCCTTAACATTACCACCATTTTTAGCATACTCATCAAGAACAGCTCTTGTTTGTGTTACCATGGCATGAGGAGGAAATGCGTCATTTCCGGGCCATCCTGGTACAACTCCGATAGAGCCCAAAAATCCTATATCTAATAAGCAAGTATCAGAAACAATAGAATCATTTGCTCCTCTTAGCCATAGTATAGGCGGCTTTTTAGCTAATTTTACAATGCCAGACAAATTAACATATTTAGGTGACATGCTATTAGCAATTCCTTTATCACCAGGAGCAACAAACGGCCATTCTGGACATTCTACAAAATTACCAGGATAGTAATCGTCTCCGCTTCCCATTTCAAACATACTTTCTAAATATATCTTTTCCCACTCTGGATTTAATTCAAAATCCTTAGAAAAGTATAATTTCAGTACTGCCGGAGCAGCTGATGGATTTGTCGGGTCTGTGATACGAGCACTAAGAGCTGCTGCGAAATCTTTATTGACAGTTCCTGCACCTGTTCCAGAATAATATTGATTATTTGGTGTTCCGATATTATCCTTAGTTCCAGAATAACCAAATGGTGATAATGGATTTAATAAAATCAGAGAATTAACATCCTCTGCATAATCCAAAGCATATTGCATAATTACACCACCACCCATAGACCAACCAAGCAAATGAGGCTTTTGCTTCAATTCCAAAGCTTCAAAGAAGCTACGCAAGTCCTCACTCCATACTCGAACACCATCGGTTGCATCAATCGGTAAAAATTCAGTTCTGCCATAACCACGCAAATCTGGAGCAATAACGTGAAATTCTTTAGCAAGCTCCATTATATTAGGTAAGTAAAAAACATTAGAAGAAGTATTTCCATGAACAAGTATCAAAAGTGGATTCTTGCAATCTCCCTCCTCAAAATAAGATACAGTCAAGCGATTAGTCTTAATTTCTTTTCTTTGTAATTGTGGAATCATAATAATCATATCCTTTCATGAACTTTTATTTATTGGTATTATATAGCAATATTTTTCCAGTAGCAATAAATTTATAATTTTAAAGTAAATTTTATAAAATTATAAATATATCTTTTAATAATATTAATATACCCTTGTTTTTATTGTCTAATCAGCAGAAACAACTTGCTTGTTTTTCAGCATTATAAGAAAAGGTAAAGCTATCATATGATTAATCTTAAGTGACAATATACCAATTTTTTTGTTCTAAAAAAGAAAAGCACCAAAATTTTTATATCTCAGTACATTTGTTTTCTATATTGATAATATGGAAAGTATTTTACGCTTTTATAAATATATATTATTGTATATTTTAAGTTATTACTTGTTAATGAAGTCATATAAGCTGTCAATGCAATATTTATTATTTTATATATTATGTTTATTTGATATACTTAATATCAACACTGTTTCCGTCAAAATAAACTTGTTCTCCCTCTGAATAATGCCAGATTGCTTTCAATGATGTCGGAACTCTCAATCCATTTACTCCCTTATAATTATCGCATACGGCAGACCAAGGCACTTGTGCTGAATTTCCATTAAAATCAACAGCCATCCTATCATTTGTAGTGAAACTTCTCATTTCTCCATTTTCAGCAAAACTAAAAATACCACTTGCAGTAATTCCATAGTAGCTAATTGTTGCTTTTGCGTGTGTGTTATCAATTTCTTCCCATTTTATATAGTCCTGCAAGGCGATATTAGGTACAATCAGACATTCTGATAACACGGTAACTAGACAGGCTTTATCCATTTCTTTACCACGTTGATTAAATAAGGTAATCGCCTTTGCCACAACCCCTTTCATACTGCCTACACCATTTGTATAGCTATCAAATCCTTGAAATGGAATACCAAACATCGAGCTGTCTATAAAAGCATATCTTACAGGCTCTTTAACAAAATTAACTTGTTTGTATTCTATTTTCAATGTCGGTTTATTTATTCCTGTGCTGAAATCCACATTCTTGTGTGTAGCTACCATATATGACATTTTAGGCGTACCAATGTATCCACAGGTTCTAAAATATTTCTGTACAGGTAATGGTAAGTTTTCGATATCCTTTTCTGTAAATACATCTTCATTCAACATCATAATATCAGTAGTTTTTAATACTGCTTTGTTAAACTCAGATTTAATAGGGGAATATGGTTGGACAAAGTAAATAATAACAATAACTATAATAGCTACTAGTGTTAATAACATATTTTTAAAAACCCCTTTTCTTTTCATACTCTTATTCCTTTCTAATTTATATAAATAATAGGCAGCTTTTCATATTTGTATCTATAATCAAATATGCCTTTGCTGTAGAAATCTATTGCGATAATTCTCCAATAATTTTTCTAAAGTTTCATTTCTTTCAAAGATGTTTTATTTTCCTCTGAAACACGGAGCGATTCAAGCATTTTTTGAATCGCTTTATTATGTGTCCAGCTATCGAGGAGATTTTTTCTTAAAACAACAAAGCAGAGTTCCGGATATTTAGTCATAATTGATGCAAATGCCCAAGCTACTGCCATTTTGCAAAAATATCCTTCGTTTTTTAGTTCTAATAACATTTGAATTGATTGATGTATATATTTATCATTAATAAAATGGCTTAATATCATTACAGCTACAATTCGTTGTACATATTCATCATCAATTTTTTTGTAAAGTTTTAAATATTCCAATACAATCTCAGGATGTTTTTTTGCGATTGTAAATTTTTGGCATAACGAATCAACGACACTCCATTCTTTTGCTAATGGAACAAATTCATCAAAGTAGCGTAATGAAACGCTGATATCCTTTAAATTTCCTATGACGTATGTATGAAGTATCTCAAGTTCATATACTGAAAAATCATTTGTTCTTAAAAATTCAATCGCATTAATTTTACTGATTTCTTTCGCAATTTCTTTCAACCTTGGATAACTAATTCCAATGTATGGTTTTCTGTTAACAACATTATCTTTCAAGTCCTTAGGTGTTTTGTTGCTTTGCAAATACAAATTATTCAATACTAATTTAGCATCCATAACTATCCCCTCTATGTCCTGTTCCTACTTTATTCTAATTCAAATGCTCCGGTATATAATTGATAATACTTGCCTCTTTGTGCTATCAATTCTTTGTGATTACCTCGTTCTACAATATGACCATTTTCTAATACCATAATCACATCAGAATTTTTAACTGTAGAAAGTCTATGGGCTATTACAAACACAGTACGACCTTTCATTAAGGCATCCATTCCACGTTGTACAATTGCTTCAGTACGAGTATCAATAGAAGAAGTAGCTTCATCCAGTATCATAACCGGAGGGTCTGCAACTGCCGCACGAGCGATGGCCAGTAATTGTCTTTGTCCCTGAGAAATACTAGAGCCATTTCCTGTAAGATGAGTATCATATCCCATTGGCAAACGGGTAATAAAATCATGAGCTCCTGCCAGTTTTGCCGCTTCTATACACTTTTCATCACTTGCTGTAAGATTGCCATATCTAATATTGTCCATAACTGTTCCTGTAAAAAGATTTGTATCCTGTAGAACAACCCCTAAAGAACGACGAAGATCTGCTTTTTTGATTTTATTAATATTAATGCCGTCATAACGGATTTTACCATCTGCAATGTCATAAAAGCGGTTAATTAAGTTTGTAATCGTAGTTTTACCAGCACCTGTTGCACCTACGAATGCAATTTTTTGACCCGGCTCTGCAAATAGATTAATATTATGAAGTATGATTTTCTCATCTGTATATCCAAAGTCCACATCAACCATTCTCACATCTCCTGCTAGCTTCGTATAAGCTACAGTTCCATCCTTGCGAGGATTTTTCCATGCCCATGTATTGGTACGTTCAGTATGTTCTACTAATTCACCGTTTATCTCCTCCACATTTACTAAAGTGACATATCCTTCGTCTACCTCAGGCTTTTCATCAACTAAAGTAAAAATACGAGAAGCCCCGGCAAGTCCCATGATAACAGAGTTTATCTGATGGGAAACCTGATTGATATTACCTGCAAACTGTCTAGTCATATTCAAGAAAGGAACTAGGATACTGATACCAAATGCCATACCGGAGATACTGAAGTTTTTAACTCCTGATAACAGTAAAATACCACCTACAATAGATACAATTACGTATAAAATATTGCCTACATTATTTAAAATAGGGCCTAATGTATTGGCATATCTGTTTGCTGTCTTTGCGTCTTCAAACAGAGCATCATTAATCTTATCAAAATCAACTTTACTCTCTGCTTCGTGGTTAAATACTTGAACAACCTTTTGACCATTCATTATTTCTTCTACATAGCCTTCTAGCTTACCAATCATTTTTTGCTGACGTATAAAATATTTGGCAGAACCGCCTCCTACTTTTTTTGTGATGTTAAACATAACAAAGATACCGACAAGAACAACTAATGTCATCCATATGCTAAAGTACATCATGATACAAAAAACAGATACTACCATGATAGAGGAGGATAAAATCTGAGGAATACTTTGAGAAATCAATTGACGCAAAGTATCAATATCATTGGTATAATAACTCATAATATCTCCGTGGTTATTGGTATCAAAATATTTAACGGGCAGGTTCTGCATTCCATCAAACATTTTAATACGAAGCTTTTTCAATGCTCCTTGAGTCAGAACTGCCATTGCACGGTTATATATAAATGATATACAAAGAGATACGACATAACAAGTTGCCAGTAAGCCTGCAAGTCCTAATATACGTCCGGATACTGCATTCCAATTGCCGGTCTGGTAGCTCTTTTCTACTTCTGCAATTATATTTTGTGTGAAAATCGCTGGTAGAGTAGCTACAATTGCATTAAATATAATAGCTCCCACTATAAAAGGAAATAAAACAGGATAAAATTCTAATAATGTTTTTAAAAGGCGTTTTAATACTCCTTTTTTATTAACCTGACTGTGATTTTTATTGTTCATCATCTTCACCTGCCTTGTTCTGTGACACGTAAACCTCTTTGTAAATCTCATTGTTAGCAAGAAGTTCTTTGTGAGTTCCTATTGCATTCACAGTACCGCCCTCCATAACAATAATACGATCCGCATCTTCTGCAGAGGCTGTTCTTTGTGCAATAATAATCTTGGTTGTTTGAGGGATGAACTCTTTAAATGCTTTTCTTATAAGAGAATCAGTTTTTGTGTCAACTGCACTTGTGGAGTCATCTAAAATAAGTATATTAGGCTTTTTAAGCAGGGCTCTTGCGATACAGAGACGCTGTCTTTGTCCTCCTGAAACATTTGAACCACCCTGTTCAATATATGTATCATATTGCTTTGGAAAATTCATGATAAAATCATGAGCCTGAGCCAGTTTACAAGCTTCTGTCAATTCCTCGTCTGTAGCATCTTTATTACCCCAGCGAAGATTTTCTTTAATTGTTCCGGAGAATAATACGTTCTTCTGTAAAACTACAGATACCTGGTCACGAAGACTTTTCAAATTATACTCCTTAACATCTACACCGCCTACCTTAACTACACCTTCTGTTGTATCATAAAGTCGTGGAATCAGCTGGATAAGAGATGATTTAGAAGAACCTGTTCCGCCTATAATTCCAATAGTTTCTCCTGATTTGATATGAAGGCTAATATTTTGTAATGCCATTCTTTTTGCTTGTGCAGAGTATTTAAAGCTTACATTTTCAAATTCTATAGAGCCGTCTTTTACCCTCTCTAAAGAGCCGTCTGTTAAAGAGCTTTTTTCTGTCAAAACTTCAACAATACGGTTCGCAGACTCACTAGCAATTGTTATCATAACAAATACCATAGATAACATCATTAAGCTGCTCAATATTTGAAAGCTATATGCCAATAAACTGGAATACTGTCCTACATCAAGGTCAAGTCCTCTTGATGTAATAATTGTGTAAGAGCCAAAAGACATAACAAAGATTGTTACTGTATAGATGCAGAATTGCATTAGAGGATTGTTAAAAGCTAAAATCTTTTCTGCCTTTGTAAAATCATTGGCAACATCTAATGCGGCAGCTTCAAACTTTTTCTTTTCATATTCTTCTCTTACATATGATTTTACAACTCTCATGCCTTTGACATTTTCTTGAATAGAGTTGTTTAAAGTGTCGTATTTTTTAAATACCTGTTTGAATAAGGGCATCGCTGTCTTAATAACAAGAGCTAAACCAATACCTAGAACTGGAATAACAAACAAAAATATAAATGCCATCTTTCCACCCATTACAAAAGCCATGGTAAATGAAAAAGTAAGCATTAATGGAAATCTCACCGCAGTACGAATAATCATCATATAGGCGTTTTGAACATTGGATACATCCGTTGTCAGCCTTGTTACTAAAGATGAAGTAGAAAAGTTATCTATATTTTTAAAGGAATAGGTTTGTATTTTATAAAAAATATCCTTTCTTAAATTCCTACCAAATCCAGAGGATGCCACTGCACAGGCATTTCCTGCCAGAACACCAAAGGTAAGGGAAAGAACTGCCAATACTACAAGGGTCAACCCGTACCATAAAATTACACTCAATTCACATCCTGCTTTAATTTCATTAACTAGCATTGCAATAATAAAAGGAATGGTAACTTCTATTAAAACTTCAAATGCAATTAAAATTGGTGTCATAATTGACTCTTTTTTAAATTCTCGTATACTCTTAGCAAGTATTTTATACATTGATATGTCATCTCCTTTATATGTTTATAGTGTCGAATTGTAAAAAAAGTAAAGAGAGCTGAAAAATGCGCAGGCAGATTGTAAAAATCCGTAATTACACAAAAAACAGCTCGATATGATGTTTTACTATATTTTACTATATAAAAATTTATATTTCAATAAAAATAATCATTTTTATTCTTATATATTGAATACTTCAAACCCTAATGTATATCATCATTTTGAATACTACTACAATTCAAAATGGAATTCACAGCTTCCTTATAAGCAGCTATAAAAAAGACTAAAGTATATGTTATTTACTAAGCTTATTCAATAATTTTATAGTTGTATATTTTGCTTTAATATGATATATTTTTTTATTGATAGCACCGAGTAAAATATTTCTGATATTGTAGTGGATAGCTTTTGTACTCGGTGAGAAAATTTACATAATCTTAAACCTTAAGGAGAGATATAAGTGATAAACAGAGAAAACACATTGAAAAATTTGTTACCTGCAACTGTTATGGGGTTATTGTCCTTAATACCAATAGGCCTATATATACTTGCAATCCCTTACCTTTTTATTGAAAAGTTTTTGAGAAAGCAAACATTTTCGGAAATAGGATTTAAAATAAAGGGAATGAAGAAAGATATACTCAAATATTGGTGGTTGATAATATTACCTATCGCAACGGGATATGCTTCTCTTTTTCTATCAAAATTAATGGTGCCGGATTTCTTTAACCACGTAATTGAGCGAACTCAGCCAATGCTCGTTTTTGATAAATTGGCGATATTAATCCCTCAACTGCTTATATTAGCACTTGCGGAAGAAATTTGTTTCCGTGCATTTTTGCAAAGAAAATTAGCTATTTGTATGGATTACAAATGGGCAATTGCAATTACGTCTTTAATATTTGCCTTAGGACATTTTTCAACAGGCTCTCCAATTGTAGTTTTGTATGATTTGACATGGATTTTTATTGATAGTGTTATTTATGGTTTGATTTTCCAAAAAACTAAAAATGTTTATCTTTGTTGGATTTCTCATTTTTTAGCTAATGTTTGCGGAATATTAGTCTTGCTGGCAGTTTAGTATACAGAAGATAAGCATTGCAAACTAATTATGAGTATAAATTTTATGGCGGTACTTTTATTCTACTAAAGCTAATCGTAATAATTGTGAATAGTCAAATATCATTAAAGAGAGCAGTCGAAATTATCAAGTTCTATGCTCTCTTTAATTGTTTACTTACTTGCAGTTTAATATTCTTTCAAATTTTTAGCTCAATAGCTAAGATGTCTTGTTGCTGCAAAATTCGTCTAATGCAATAAGCAGCATTTTATAAGCAATTTTATGCTGCCAAAATGATTTATCTTGATTTACTACTATATTTTTAAATTCATCATAACTTATATATTTTACAGCCTGTACTTCTTCTTTTTGCATAGTAATCTGATTAATATCAAAATTTGCTTTCAATACGAAAACATCATAAAATTCGCTATCAATAAAAGTTCCGTTATTTTCTATTAGAGTATCTTTAAAGGTATAAAGATATTCAACAGAACTTATTAAAGGTGAGATGTCAAGTCCTAATTCCTCGTTTGTTTCACGTATAAGTGTATTTTCGATACTTTCATTGCACTCAATGTGACCGCCAACTGATACATACCATAAATTGGCACCTGACTCTTTATTGGAACTGCGTTGCTGAACTAACAGCTCATTTTGAGAATTTAATATCCATAAGTGTATTACCCTATGAGACGTACCATTCTTATGAGCTTCATTTCGTTCAATCACTTCATCTGTTTTTTCTCCATACTTGTTGTATACATTAAAATATTCCATGCAAAATTTCTCCCATCCTAATTATGCTATGCTTAAACTTTCTTTGAAAAAAGCGTAAGCTTATTTTTAGTCTACTCTGTTGATTGGCTGTCCTTTGGAAAAAGCGCTGATATTATCTTTAATCAATGAAACTAAGCGTTGCCTTGTTTCCAATCCTCTCCATCCCATATGCGGAGTAATGATAACATTATCCATAGTATATAACGGACTAGAATCATCTAGTGGTTCCACTTCTTGAACATCTAAACCAGCACCTGCAATTACATTGTTTTGCAATGCTTCAATCAATGCTTTTTCATCAATTAATGCTCCTCGTGCAGTATTAATTAAATATGCTGTTGGCTTCATCATTGTTAATGTTTCCTTATTAATAATATGTCTTGTTGATTCATTTAAAGGACAATTAAGAGAAATAAAATCACTTTGCA
The DNA here is from genome assembly GCA_002323775.1 of Firmicutes bacterium UBA1535. GTDB lineage: Bacteria > Bacillota > Clostridia > Tissierellales > Sedimentibacteraceae > UBA1535. The sequence continues at coordinate 10,794 of DCPV01000062.1, forward strand.
TTAAAACTTCTTCATTAGTTGCAAAATGAATTTTATCTAAATCTGCTCTGGGAGTTCTGGTAGATACTAAAATCTTCATTCCAAGTGCTTGTGCTACTTTGATTATCTCTTTTGCGATATTTCCATAGCCGATAACTCCCAATGTTTTACCGTTTAACTCAACGTGGTCTACCATTAAGTGCTTATGGAAATTATCATGATTTCCTTTTGCAAGCATACGAATCTGTTTTTGCATTGAACTTGCTAGATTTAAAATCAAAAGGATTGCTGTATGTGCTACTCTTTCACTGCTATAAGTAGGTATGTTGCATAATATAATTCCTTTTTCACGTACCGCATCCAAATCTATATTATTGTATCCTGTTCCGGCTTCACAAATCATCTTTACACTATCAGGAAATTTTCTGATAATCTCACCTGTGACTTTCATTTCTTTTGTTACAACGATTGTAAAGCCATCAACTCTCTCTATAATTTTATCTTCGGGCGTTTCATCATAGATTAGCACTTCAGATGCAATTTGTGAGTAATTTACGTTTCCATCATAATTCACAAGACCAGCATTCAATACTACTGTTTTATCATTCATAATTTTATCTCCTTTATATAATCATTGATTAAGCGACTGTTTAAAACGCCTTTATTAAACCGCTCTTTATGGTTTTCACTTTCAATAATATAACCATTTTTCGTTGCTAAAATCATGTCAGTGTTTTTGATTGTCAAAAGTTTATGTACTATAACTTATAAATTCGGTAGAATATCGCTCCATATTGCACGCAGGATATCCTTGTGTTCAATTTCATTGTGTGCAGTGGCCGTAATTACAGCGTCATAATCAGATAAAACTACACATAGCTGACCATACATTCCATCAGCTCGATAAGTGTTCGGTGGAGTGCATTTCCAAACTTGATAGCCATAACCGCCTTTAGTCTCAGCATCATCTTTAGATGCAGTATCGACCAACTCAGAATGTAGTCGCTTTACATAATCAGCAGAAACAATTTGCTTATCTTTATATATACCATTTTGCAGCAGCATTATCCCAATGCGAGAAAATTCCTCTGTGTTTAAGTACAAACCACCTGAACAGGATGTATGTCCAAGCTGGCAAGTGTTCCATTGTGGGTTTACAATTTCTAACTTATCAAATAAACGAGGCTTTAAATAATCAAGCATTGTTTTACCACTTGCTTTTTCTATAATTCTACCAAGCATATAAGTACATAAATTCTCGTAATAGAAGGCAGACCCTGCTTCCTTTCTCATTTCTGAAACAAAGAAAATCTCAGCTCTGTCTATAGAATTATACTGACTATAATCTTCAAACATATGTCCGGAGCTCATTTGCAATAAATTCTTAATAGTTATTTTTTCAGAACCTGTATAGGCGATATTCTTGTATTCTGGGAAAAAATCCAGAACATAATCTGACAGCTTGAAACGACCTTCGCTTTCTGCGATACCAATTCCGACAGATGCGAATGTTTTTGAAGCAGAATAAAGATTTTCTCTATCATTGCTTCGAAATCTATGCTCTGCTAGTACTTTTTTGTTTTGATAAACATGAATTCCGTATACACCAAGATTTTTTTCAATCACAGAAAGTCGGAAATCCGATAATAAACTCATTTGAATCCCTCCATATCATAAATTATTTAATAAAACTGTTAAATATCATTTATAAGTTTATCATATTTGAAAGACATTTGCAAAGAATATGCAAAAAAACAAGACTATTAACTGTTTATGAGCAGATTAGGAGAGTTTATAATAAGAAATTAGATATTCATCAAATATTTATATTGACATTAAATAAGTATCTAAGTATAATATGATTATAAAAAACTTGGAGGATTACATTATGAGCATCAAATTGCTTAAACAAAAAAACTTTTTGCTCCTGCTGATTGGGAAGCTTATTTCGTTGCTAGGTAGCAATATGCTACAGTTTGCACTATCACTGTATGTTTTAAAAATCACTGGGTCTGCTACAGTCTTTGCATCTATTTTATCGATTATCATCATACCTAGACTTATTTTTTCTCCATTTGGCGGGGTAATGGGGGATTGGTTTGATAGAAAGAAAAGCATAATATTTTGGGATACACTAAATTTTATATTTATCGGGAGTCTCTCAATCATCTTTGCATTGCAAGGTAATTTGAAGCTTAGCCTAATATACACATTAGTAATATTTTTAGAAATAGTCGAGATATTTTTTCATTCTTCTATCTCAGCTGTGCTACCGAGCATCGTGTCAAAGGACGATTTGCTTGAAGCAAACGCAACAAATAGTATAGTACTAAACATAGGAAATCTTCTTGCACCGCTTCTTGCGGCAGCTCTATATGGTACATTCGGTATGGGGACAATTCTTGCTATTACGTCCATTAGCTTCATGCTATCAGCAGTTACAAAGATGTTTATCAACATACCAAAGAGTAACAAAATGCCGGAAAAGATAAGTTTAAGTGCGTTTAAAGATGATTTTTTAGGTGGAATTAGACTGATTAAAGACAATAAGCTATTCACAACGATTGTTATTGTTGGTGGAGTACTGAATTTTTCAATAGCTCCTGTAGCTCAAATAGGCATCACTTTCATTTCAAAGGAAATACTGAAGGTCACAGATTTTCAATTTGGACTATTTCAGACGATTATGTCTACATCAATGATTTTAGCACCTTTAATTGGAGGTAAGTACGTAAAGAAGATGAGAATAGGAAAACTTCTTTTCACAAGTTTTCTTGCGATAGGATTTACAGTTCTTTCAATGTCACTTATTCCGTTAAAATCTTCTATGAATGTTATTATTCCATATGTTTTGCTGCTTATTGGCTCGTTTATTATAGGTATGTCTGCTACATTTGCCAACATATCACTCGGCACACTATTCAGTCAAATAGTTCCATTGGAGCTAATGGGGAGAGCATCAACTATAATGAGTATGGCGATGACTATTCTAATCCCTATAGGACAGATGCTTTTTGGATATCTTTATGATAGAATAGAAGCAAATTATGTGTTTGTCATAGCTGGAGTGATTTTATTGGTTGATATATTTGTTCATAAAAAATCTCTGTTAGAATATGGACTTGAGATACCTAAGAAGGCAGAGAAAGGAGCTGAAATAGATGAAAATCAAGTTTTACCAGAAGTCGAGTAGAATAAGTGATTTTTTAAAATTTCCAAATCTTATAAATTACATGGAGTGGCATGAAGAACACAAAAACGATGATATGTTTAAGGAAGTTGAGATTAATGACTATATAAAATTTGTAGGGGAGATAACTGAAAAATTAGAGCCTTATAAAAAAGAGATAGAAAGCTATTATGCAGGTACATTTATAGAGAGTTATAGCTTTATAAGTCTATCAACGAAAAAGGATGAAATACTATTTTATGAAAATGAGGAGCATTTTTTAGATTTTCTCTGTACACTTGATGAAAAGGAGATAAACGAAAGAATTGTACTTTCGCTACTCAAAGAGTATGAGGAAACGGATTTAGACGAGGAAAGAAATCTGACTAGAATGCAGGAGATTTGCAGAGAGAAGGAAAGTATATTAGATTATATAAAGAGTTTATCCCTAGACCCAAGCATTAAATGGAGCTTGTATTTAGCTACATCAGATCCTGTTAAACATATGAAAGGGTATGTAGAATTAATGAGACTACTTTATCCTATATTTAGCGAAGTGTATGAAGCTTATGAATCAGAGATAAGAGCATATGGGGAACTCCTCGAAAGGACAATCGTTGAGAAGGGTTCAGATGGTATAAAAGAGCTGACTTACAACATATTGAATAAAGATGTTGTTGACACAGATGAGATTTGCATTATCGTATCTTTAGTATTGTCATATTCACTTCTCTTAAATGTTCTGAAGGATAGGTCGATTGTAACCTGGGGACTGAGGATGGGAGATGCTTTTAAGCAGATGAAAGAAGTATCAGAGGACAAACTTAATAAAAGGGTGCAGATTTTTAAAAATTTAGGGGACAGAACACGCTATGAAGTGTTAAAATATATAGCAGCTGGTGAAACAAGCACGAAGCTTATAGCTGAAGCTTTGGGTGTCTCATCTGCAACTGTTTCATATCACATAAGTAATTTTTTAACCTCTAGGGTAATTAAGGTGGATAGGTCTAAGCAGAAATATGGTTATATAGTTGATTATGATTTGATTGAGCAGACAATTAAGGAATTTAGGGATGATTTAAAGTTTCCAGAGGATAGATAGGAACAAATGAATAGTCAATATGAATTATTATTCTAAAAGAAGTATATTAAAATTATTAATTTTAATATAAATTTGCTTGACAGCAAAAGTCAAAATTGGTATAATGAACATTGTTCAGTTTGGAGGTTTGGCATGAATAAAGCAATAACTTCTCAAGAAGCAATACTTTGTGTTGGAAAAGAAATTGTTCTTGAATTTGGCTTAGAAGGATTGAATATACGGGATGTTGCGAGAAGATGCGGAGTATCAGTTGGCTCCATATATAATTATTTTCCGACGAAAAGTGACTTAATCATTGCTACTATTGAGTCTATTTGGAAAGATATTATGAATGGTTATAAAGTCTGTAAAGACCAACATAGCTTTGTTGATAACATTCAATCTTTATTTCTTAACATTCAAAAAGGTCCTGTAAATTACCCTTCTTTCTTTAGCACACATTCTATGAGTGCGACAGCTATCGATAAGGAGAAGGGACGTGAAAGTATGGACAAATACTTTTTACACATGAAAAAGGGACTTTTAGTAGCTCTCAATGCCGACAGCATGGTCAATGATGATGCTTTTTCTCAAGCTTTTACGAAAGAGGATTTTATTGATTTTGTTTTTAGCAATTTAATAACATTACTCGTGGAACAAGCTAATTCCTGCAATTTTCTACTGGAAGTGATTCGGCGTATTATATATAAATAATTATTATAACAGAAAAAATGATATCATCCAAATAGGGTGCTATTATTTTAAGTCAAACTGAACAATGTTCATTATCGATATTTTGGAGGTTTATTATGCAAGCGATTATGGAAACTTTATTTGATGTAGTATATCTTACTACAGTAGTAACATTAGGTGTTTTGATGATAAAAAACGCAAATGGTAACAAGCAGTACACTTTATTTGGTATTATGGCAGTGGTATTGGGATTAGGAGACTCATTTCACCTTGTACCTCGTGCCATTGCACTATGCACAACAGGATTGGAAAATTACACTGTTGCACTTGGAATAGGTAAGCTAATCACATCTATTACAATGACAGTTTTTTACATCCTGCTTTACTACATTTGGAGAAAACGCTATAACATCAGTGGAAAACAAGGTGTTACAATAGCTGTTTATCTACTTGCTGCCATGCGAATTATTTTGTGTTTATTCCCACAAAATGCTTGGACAAGTGCTAATCCATCTTTATCATGGGGAATTTACAGAAATATCCCTTTTGCGCTAATCGGACTGCTTATTATTATTCTGTTTTATAATAGTGCAAAGGCGAACAACGACAAACCTTTCCGATTTATGTGGCTTACTATTGTATTGAGCTTTGCTTTTTATATTCCTGTTGTGTTGTGGGCAGATGTGTACCCACTAGTCGGAATGCTTATGATTCCAAAAACCTGTGCCTATGTTTGGACTGTATGGATTGGATACAGCGATATGAGAAGCAGTAGGAAAAGGATAGATGTATAATGCAGGAATAAAATGTATATAGCGATGCGTTAAGCG
>DCPV01000062.1:16745-21925 GCA_002323775.1 Firmicutes bacterium UBA1535
CGCTTAACGCATCGCTATATATTTATTCTTAATTCATAAGCAATTTGATTAATTGCAATTCATTTTATCGACGTCTAATCGGCAGAAGGTAGCATTATACATTTCATACTGTGAAATTGAGTCTTTCGTAAAGTTTAAGCGTTTTACAAAACCTAACAGCTTTGCATTGTTAGAGAAATTTATTGCTAGCCTCTCTATTTTAAGCTCTTTTACAGCATGACTTATTATACCTCTCCCTATCCCTTGATTGCGAAGCTCTGAATTAATCCATAGAAAACTAATCTTTCCTTTGGGATGGATGCTTAATCCTCCTATTAACTTCTCATCTTTAAATATTCCATAATGAACTTGACCATCAATTTGACTGATATAATCAAAATCATTCTGCCAATTGATATGTATGTCTTGTACTTCGTGACTCAGAGTTCTTAGGGCATCCATATCTATTTTTTCAATTCTTAAATCATCCGGTAAAGCCGTGTTTAGTTCTGATGGATTATTGTGAGAGTAATAATCTATGTCATATACCTTTTCATAGCCTTTTTTCTTATAAAAATTAATTGCCCGGTCGTTACCAACGATAACCTCTAAAAACAATTGCTTACAGCTATTATCTATAGCTATTTCCTTATGAAGATTAAAGAGTTTCTTGCCAACTTCTGTTCCCCTATAGTCCGGATGTATACATAGCGCTCCGCATCGAAGTGTTTTTATTCCTTCATAGACTTTAATACCGCCCAAATTAAGACCTACCGGCTTATCTCCATCAAGAGCAATAACAGAATACTCCAACTGATTACCTTCCGGACCAAAAAAACGCTTCATAAAGAAATCCTTTGTCATCTCGATTTTTATTATATAATCTGAGAATCCAATTTGAAAAGCTTGAAATACAGCATCTTCATTTACCTCTGTACACCTTTGATATCTTATCATTTAATTCACCTCTTATTTTTTTAGAATTATCTTCGCTAATATAGTACAACTATATTGTAAGTATTATTGAAAGAATCTTCACACAGCTTCTACATCGACGAGAAACATTATCCCTGCCGAACTTAATTCGTCGACTTTTTGATTTTGGTGCTGATGATGAATTTGTTTATTCTACATTCAATTCATCGGCTAGTAGTTTAAGAGCCTGTTTATTTGTGATACAATAACCGGCTTGTGTTCTTTTTAAATAACCGCATTGCGTAAATTCGCCAAGCATTTGAGTCAAGTGACGATATGATACTCCCAGATAGGCACTGGCATCGGTATTACGCTCGGTGTAGATTCCATCAAATGCAGCAAAAATCACAAAATGTGCAAGACGGTTTGCTAATGGAAATCCCTGTGTGCTTGAAAGAGCATGCACTTTCTGCTCCTCTTTTTTTGCAAGAGCTATACATAATATTCGAAGAAAGCAAGCATCGGATAACAGGCGGTTGCGATATTTTTCTATCGGCAGTGCCAGCAGAAAACAAGGGGAAAGTGCTTTTACTCCCAGGGTGCTTTTACGCACACTGAGAAGTTCTATCTCACCGATAAAGCAGCCTCCCTGTAAGAAATCCAAAAGAGAGGTTTTTCCATTTGACAGACTGCAAAACAACTTTGCTCTCCCTGAAACCATATAGTAAAGAAAGCTATCGGATTTCTCTCCCTCTTTCAGAATATAATCGCCCTTATCTGCAAGATACAGGCGAACATCTTCTTTTATAGAAAATGAAAAGAAATTTTCAAAATTCGATTCTGCAAGACAACGGTGGATTTCATCTTTAGAAAAAATTTGTTTCAACATTATCACCTCAAAACTAGGAGATTTCTCCTAACATACTGCGGTGCTTTTGGGTTATAATAAAAAGCAGAAGACCACTTGTATTGAAAGGAGTAAAATATGAAAAAAATAAAAATTATTATCGACTGTGACCCAGGTCACGATGACGCTATTGCTATTATGCTAGCAGGTAATCACCCAGCCATTGATTTGCTGGCTTTAACTACCGTTGCCGGAAACCAGACACTTGACAAAACAACGGTTAATGCTCTGCATGTTTGTGAGCATTTGGAACTGGATATCCCTGTATATGCCGGCATGTCGCTTCCTCTAGTGCGTGAACAAATTGTCGCTGCAAATATTCATGGAGAATCGGGACTTGACGGACCTGTATTTGGAACACTTCACACAAAAATACAGCCACAGCACGCAGTAAATTATCTTATCGATACACTACTGGCAAGTGATGGAGATATTACACTTGTTCCCATCGGACCGCTGACAAACATTGCAACAGCCATGCGAATGGAGCCAAGAATTCTCCCGAAAATCCAGCAAATTGTTCTCATGGGCGGCGCTTACGGTACTGGGAATTTCACGCCATCGGCAGAGTTTAATATTTTCGCCGACCCCGAAGCTGCGAACATTGTATTTAGCAGCGGTGTAAAACTTACGATGATGGGATTGGATGTGACAAACCAAACCGTTTGCACGACTGACATCATTAAACGTATGGAATCCATTGGCAACAAAGCCGGCAGTTTATTTGCCGACATCATGCGCTTTACACTAAACTCTCAAAAAATTGCCTATGGACTTGAGGCAGGACCTGTGCATGATGTAACCTGTGTTGCTTATCTCATAGCACCGGAGTTATTTACAACACAGGACATGAATGTAGTTGTAGATATCAACCGAGGCCCATGCTACGGAAGAACAGTTTGTGATACCATCAACTGTTTGAGACAGCCTGTTAATTGCACCGTTGGTACTGGTGTTGATCTGCCAAGATTTTGGGATATGGTTGCTGAAGCTGTTGCACGATACAATTAATGATTTATGTAAAACTTCAAAGCGGGGGTGTATGCTCCCGCTTTTTTTCTTTAAAGAAAGACAGTAACATCACCAGACTATGGCAGTTTCATTTATTTATCATGTTTGCTTATAAATTTCTTTGCTACTTCGCCTGCTATAAGCGGAAGCTGCATCCACACATAAGCATGGATTGAATTTTCTATATGCTCAATTTCATATGTATCCAGCATACTGGTGAACTCAGATAGGATACTTCTAATTTTCTCATCTTTCCATTCTTCTTCACTTGGAAGGAATAGAATAGGACATTCTACCTTCTTATAATATTGCTCAAACTTCACATCCCAATATTTCTGAACATATCCCGTTCTAACATGGTTTAAATAACAATATGTGAAATTGCCGTTTTGCATCTGTTGTAGACTGTGTTCAAAGAAGGTTAAGAAATATTTATTCCATAATCCTTGTTGTGTTAATTCCGCTCGTTTTTCCTCTATATAATCTTCTTTCGTTTTGAATACACGTTCCTCCCTTTCGGATAGTTCGGTTAGCGTGATTTCTTTTTTATGTTGAATTTCATCCTCTGTTCCATTAAATAAGCCATATTCTCCAAACTCATTATATAAAGCTCCTTCACATATGAGCGATAGAGCGAGCTGTGGGTGCGATGCGGCTAAACTGAGTCCAATCTCAGCCCCCATTGAGCTACCTACAATATGGCAGCGCTCTACATTTAGTTTCTTTAATAATAAATAAATATCGTTTGCCATATCGTCTATATGATACCCTGTTAAGGGCTTATCAGATTTGCCATGTCCTCTGAAATCAGGAGCAATGATACTGTATTTATCTTCAAATTGCGGTAAAATGCCTTCCCACATACTCAAGTTTCCGCCACTAAAGTGGAGAAATAAAATAACAGGTTTATCATTTAATGAATATCGCACATTAATCCCTACATCGTCTATTTTAATTATTTCCTCTATCATTTTTCTTCCTCCGATAGTATAAAAATATAAATTTATTACCTAAAACAATTATTCCTGATTTTAAAATTGTATGATGGATTTTTATTCTGTCATATCCATTTTTCTTAATTTTTCGATAGAAGTACACAGTTTTCAATATGCTCAGTAAACGGGAACATATCTACCGGTTGGATTATTTTTGTATTATATCCATTATTAGTTAAATATTTCAAGTCTCTTGCCAGTGTCTCTGGATTGCAACTTATATATACTACTTTTTTAGGAGCAAGGCTTACTACAGATTTCAAAAATACTTCATCGCTTCCTGCTCTTGGGGGATCCATTAGTACTACATCTATTTTTTCTTTATTTGATGCTAGGTTTAGCATGAATTGTCCTGCATCATCATTAAAAAATTTTATGTTGTTTGCCTTGTTGTTTTTTGCGTTTACTATAGCGTCCTTTATAGCGTCCTTGTTTAGTTCTACTCCAATTAATTCTTTAGCATAGTCGCTGGCTATTATTCCTATTGTTCCTATTCCGCAATAAGCATCCAATACTCTTTCTTTCCCTGTCAACTCTGCATATTCTATGGCTTTGCTGTATAGAATTTCTGTCTGAACAGGATTTACTTGATAAAATGATTTTGGAGAAATTCTGAATTTTTTACCGCATAGAATATCTTCGATATATCCTTTTCCATAAATAACAATTTCTCTATCGCCTAAAATCATACTGGTTTTTTTATTGTTAATATTCATGATAATAGTCGTGATTTCAGGGTGTAGTTTTAAAAGAGCCTTTATGAAATTATTTTTAGAAGGGAATATTGCCTCTCCTACAATAAGAGTCACCAGAACTTGTCCTGTGTTGTGTCCTGTACGAACAAGTACATGTCTTAGAAATCCTCTTTTTTCAACCTCATCATATATTGTTAGTTTGAATGATTTTATTAGAGTTTTAATATCTTGCACAATTTCTCTGGCTTTTTGGTTTTCAATTTGACAGCCGTCAATTGCTACGAGTTTATGAGAATTTTCCTGGTACATTCCTGCTAGGACATTTCCTTTTTGGTATCTATAGCTTGCATGTACTTTATTTCTGTAGTTATACGGATTTTCTGCCGGAATTATATCATTAACTTTTGCAAATTCACTCAAAAGCTCATTTACATAGGATTGTTTTTTATTTAATTGTTCATCATATTCTATACCCTGATAATTACATCCTCCACAAAGCCTGGAGTAGGGGCATAATGGTAGTTTATTCATTAATTTTCTCCCGTTTATCTTAATCTTTATTTGTAGTTTATCATATTTAAAAAGCAATTGCAAATAATAGTAAGTAAAATTTAAGTTTCTTTTGATTTTTGTTGCTATTAGTTAGCTATATATAATAATTACTTATTATTAACATAC
>DCPV01000019.1 GCA_002323775.1 Firmicutes bacterium UBA1535
TCATGTGTTAAACAATCTATAAAGCAATAAAATTTAATTATATTGTACTAGAAAAAATGCAAAACAAGGAGGAAAATTGAAAAATGCAGATTAATGTAAATAATATTTGCAAAACATTTGGAGATAAAAAGGTACTAGAAGGTATTTCTTTATCGTGTGAAAGCGGTAAGGCATTGGGACTGCTTGGCAGAAACGGTGCTGGTAAAACTACAACTATTCGTATTATTATGGGGATATTTCCAGCGGATAGTGGAGAAATCTTGTTAGATGGTAAGCCTATAAACAGAAATAAGTTAAAGATAGGGTATTTGCCTGAAGAAAGAGGACTTTATCCTAAGAAGATTATTATGGAGCAAATTGTATATTTGGCTGAATTAAAGGGTTTGAAGTCAAGTGAAGCTAAAAAATCAGCAAGAGAATTGCTTGAAAAACTAGAAATGACAGAGTATGAAAATAAAAGATTAGATACTTTGTCAAAAGGAAATCAGCAAAAAATTCAGCTTATAGCAACTTTGACCTGTGATCCTGATATAGTTATTTTGGATGAACCATTCTCAGGTCTTGACCCTGTAAATGCTATGCTGCTTAAAGATACAGTTAAAGAGCTAATAGCAAAAGGTAAAATAGTAATATTTTCCAGTCATCAAATGAATTATGTTGAGGAATTTTGTAACGATATAGCAATTATAAACAAAGGCAAGATTGTTAGAGCCGGCGAAATAGCTAAAATTAAAAAATCCTACAGCAGAAATAAGATTGTGCTTGATGGTTCTAATTTAGATAAAGTTAAAGCATTTTTAGATGATAGGATGCAGGATTTGGTGCAAAATACTTATGTAGACAAGTCGGGCTTGTTTGTTGAGCTAAAAAATGCAGAAATGAAAAATAAGCTTATGAGCTCTCTTGCAGGTGAAAGTTTTGATATTGATAAGTTCTATGTATATGAGCCATCACTTAATGATATTTTTGTTGAGTATACAGAGGACTAGGAAAGGAGAATAATATGAAACAATTACGTACTGTATTTAAATTTGAATTATTTAATTTTTATAAAAATAAAGTGTTCGTTGGAATAACATTAGCATTTGTTATAATTATAGCAGGAATATTGTCATTTCCAAGAGTAACTGAGATTTTTGATAAAAAAGGAACAGAAAACGGAGGAGTTATAGATAATAACTCATCTGATTCAAAAGAAACTATAGCTTTACAGGACAATTCGGGAGCAAATCCTTCAGATACTTTGAAGTATTTTGAAACTTATATGCAAAATTATAAATTTGTATTGGTAGATAAAAGCTTAGATGACATTAAAGCTTCAATCGAAAAAAATGATTTTAGAAAGGCTATAATAATTGAGGCTCCACTAAAATATAAATACATAGCTGATTATATAGGTATGAATGACTACACGGAATATACCATAAACGAAGTAATTCAAGGAAAATATAAAATTGATGAAATGGCTCGACTTGGTATTGACCAATCAGAGGCGGTAAATATTTTAACTGCCAGTGCTCAATCTGAAGTAATTACAATTGGCAAGGTTCAAATGGATAACTTCTGGTTTACATATATAATGATATTTGTTTTGTATATGGCTATTATGTTGTATGGTCAAATGGTTGCAACAAGCGTAGCAACAGAAAAAAGCACGAGAGCAATGGAGATGCTGATAACTTCTGCAAAACCGATAAACCTGATATTCGGAAAGGTTTTTGGTTCTGGTCTAGCAGGACTTACCCAAATGACTGCAATACTTGGAACGAGTGTTTTATTCTATAATTTGAATCAAAAATATTGGGGAGACAATTTTGTAATATCTGGTATGTTCAATATAAGACTTGATGTTTTGGCATACTCGTTGATGTTTTTCATCTTGGGATATTTCCTATATTCATTCATATTCGGAGCATTAGGCTCGCTGGCAACACGTACAGAGGATGTAAATGTGTCAATAATGCCTGTAACTATGATATTCGTAATAGCATTTATGATAGTAATGTTCTCAATGTCAAGCGGAAATATTGATAGTATGTTGATGAAAATAGTATCTTATATACCTTTTACGTCTCCAATGGCAATGCTGGCACGTATAACAATGGGAGAAGTTCCGACAATAGGCATATTCATATCAATAGCGATACTAATACTTTCAACAATAGGCATAGGCTACTTATCTGCTAAGATATACCAAATGGGAGTGTTGTTATATGGAAAAACTCTCAAAATTTCAGAATTGTTGAAGCTTAGAAAACAAGGAATGTAGAAATAAGACAAATAGCACAAGACTTTAATACTTGTGCTATTTTTTTATCGCACTTATTTAGTAATTATATTTTAAAGAAGTGGTAAAATCATATAAATCAATGAAGTATGAAAATAGAGACTGAATAACAATGTCATTTTCAAAGAAATTTAAGTTCTCTTTAAAATATGAAAACAAGGATTAAATAAAAATATCCCAAGTCTGATTATAAATTGTAATCAAACTTGGGATATAAAATTTACACTTGTCTAGTAATAATAATTTTATTTCCGGCTACTAAATCTTCATTTATATCTAAATTATTAAGCTTTTTGAGATAATCTATTGAAACGTTGTAATTCTTTGCTATATCCCAAATGTTTTCATTAGGCTGAACAACTCTGAATACTATGCTTGGAGTATTCTTTTTATTAAGCTTTTCACCCATAACTATATCATTTATAACAAATATTTTTTTATCGTCCTTTATGCTCGAATTGCTAACTATCTTTGCTTCAACTAATATAGTGTTTAAGCCTTTTCTGTAAGCGCCAAGCTCATCTAAGCTTACCTTAATATCAACATCAGAAATATTATCATAGCTTGATAAATCAACACTTGAAGTGAATGGGATAGATGAAGATACGCTGTCAACCTTATTATCGTTGCCGTTTAAAAAGATTACATTAAGGTCAACAAAACCGTCAATAACCATTTTATCCTCATAAATATTTTTTTCTGATATTTTTGGAGTAGCATCGTAATAATATATTTCTTTAATTGTAGCTGTCTCAACATCAATACTTTTCTCAAAATCGTCCTTTGATTCTACAAAATCAACAATCGACGATAAAGATATATCACTGCTTTGCATTTCAATTTCATTTGTAGTTGAATAGGCATCAGTTATTATGCTTTTATTGAACTTGCTGTAAAGCTCAGCAGTAACAAGCACTTCTACATCAAAGGATAATATCTTTTTCTCATCATTATCATCTTTTGATACTACACTGTCAACATTTAGGATGCTTGCATTTATATTTTTTATCATAGAATCATCAGCGTTTTTAATTTCCATATAATGAGTAAAAGGAAATTCTTTTGTCATGTAATTTAAAGTTGAGAAGCTGTTGTTTTCAGTATAAAGCACACCAATCTCGCAGCTACCTTCTATCAGTATTCTTTCATTCATTATATCAACTTCAGAGATTTTGCAATTTGAGTCAATTTTCAGTATATCCTGAATTTCATTCATATTTGGGTCAAGTACAATGTTTTCGCTCATAGGGATTTGAGTTTCCTGTTTGCTGACCATATCTGTGTAGCTTACAATATTTGCTTTAGTCTGAACGCTTTCATCGTTTCCAAATTCTGATATGTATTCGATACTTCGTTTGTCAATTGCTTCCGTGTCAATATTTACAACAGCTTTAAGTAAAGCCTTTTTGTCGGATACAATTTTTGAGTCGATATAATCTATGTTAGCCTTTATATTTGCAGACATTCCCTCGGTGACACCAGCCATAGGTATTTCTTCCATAAAATCTATTTTTCCATTGGTAGCTTGTGTTGCACCACTTTCATCATTTCCACGATAGATAAAATTGTAATTTACCTGTCCGTAAACAGCTATTTTATCATTTAGAGCAGAAACCTTGTTTATCTTTGCTTTTCCAGAGGTGTATATGATTTTTTCGATACCTGACAAGCTTTCAGGTACATAAACGTCCCCCTCAACAATTAAATCAGTTATGCTTTTTCCTATAAGTTCATTTACTATAAATGAATCATTGCTCTTTTCAAACAAAATAAAATCCCCCTTCATATACAATATCAAATAAATGTATGTTTGTACAAATGCGCACTAATTTATAAATTAAATTCATCTATTTGAGAACACACTCGTTTGTTTATATATATGTATAATAGGGTTAGATTATGAAAGTTTTATAGAAAAATAAAA
>DCPV01000028.1 GCA_002323775.1 Firmicutes bacterium UBA1535
GCTTGTCTATGTTACCACAAGTGTCTTTACATGTCAACTGTTTTTTTTACTATTTTTTTATTTTCTTTCTTTTACGAAAGACTTCTAAACTTGCTGTTCTTGACAGCTTGTCTATGTTACCATAACTGTTTTTGTCTGTCAACTGTTTTTTAAATTTTTTTTATTAAACAAAGAGGTAAACAAAGTTTAAAAGCAAGATTACAATGGAAAGTAGGAATTTAAGTCAAAAAAATCCCTATCTTGGCGGTAAAGATGGGGCTGATTGGAGATAGCAGTGGTGGATTGGAATAGAGTCAAAGATATATCAATTTAACCTTGTTTATATTATGAATTTATTTTATCAATCTCTTAACACTCTGACAATACTACCGCATAATGCGATTTAGTGCAATGTTTCTCAATAGATATTAATACCCTACTAGATTACATTTTTATAATAATGATAGCGAAAACTACGCTTAAAGCAATGAGCAAGCTAAAATTGTAATACAAGAAGGCTCTAATAAAGTGAAGCTTTTTTTGAGAGAAAGCTTGGCAAAACAATGAATATGAAATAATGCTAGCAAGTGAGGCTACAGGGGTACCAAGTCCACCTATATTGACCCCGTAATACAATGCACCTACATGATTGGTAAATGGCGCAAGCATAATCGTGCATGGAACATTACTAATGATTTGACTCAAGAGTATCGCTGAAGCATATGCTTTGATGGGTGTAGTTGCAAGTGTCTCAATCTTCTCTTTCAAAGCTGGAATATGAGAAATATTTCCTATTGCTATAAATAGGAATAAAAACGTAAGCAGTAATCTGTAATCCAACTTGCGAAGCAGACTCCTGTTTAAAACACCGGTAATCGACAAAACAATTAAAAGAGTAATTGTGTAAGGAATTAAGTCCATAACGCCAGCGATGACTGGAATCGCCAGCAAGAGGAATGTTGTCGCTTTTATCTTGTTTTTTACAGGAATTGCTTTGAGTCCGACTTGAATCTTTTTGGGCTTAATAAACAAACATAGTGCCATTAGCAGAAGCAGACTCGCAAGACATAAAGAGAAAGAATCTTTGAAGAATGATGCCGGGCTCATCTTGAAAAATGAAAAGAGATAAAGGTTTTGTGGATTTCCAACCGGTGTCGCACTACTTCCGAGGTTTGCAGCAATTGTTACCAGCACACAAGGAACAGCAACTGAAAGGTTGCAGGTCTGTGCGATTGTGATTAAAATTGGGACAACCGTCAACACTGCTACATCATTCGTAACGAACATGGAAAGAAAAAAGGAAATCAAACACAGAGCCATGGTTAGTCGCCTTTCATCGCAGCAGTAATTCACAATTTTTACGGCAATGTTTCCAAGAAGTCCGTATTCCTCATATGCTTTTACAATCAACATCAGTTCAAATAGACATACAAGTACTTTAACATCAATATAGCCCCATTGGGGGGTATTAAAATAAGAAGTGATAGCCGCAGCGCACAAAGAAATTGAAAAAAAGGTATTAACTTTGAACTCGTGGCAAACCGTCCTCCAAATCCCACCGATAAGGCTTCGTACGAAAATCAGAAGCGAAGGCAAAAAAAGATTGGCTCTCCTCCTGCTGACAGCGGATTTATCTTTTGGAACAATCCTCTGTCCCAAATCAGCTGTATTTTTATAATGTTTCAAGTGTTCAGCCTCCTATTGAAATTCTTAAAATGTACAAATTATCAGAAATATGATAATATTAATATGGAACTACTACAACTTGAAATGCTTAAAATGCACAAATTATCAGGCCATACGAGAAGTACGGCCACAAGTTGTTTTCTTCATCTTCAAGCAGCACATGCACTTTAAAGTTGGCACACAGATTCTTTAGAAAACACGTGTAGAACGCTTGTCCTTTTCCTCCTTTTGAGCTTATGTAAAAGCTCAGTCATGGATTCCAAGAGGATATAGAGAAGCTATGCAAGTTTCTTCTTAATTATATGAAGTATATAATTAATTTTTTATTTTTATCTTTAGTCTTTTTTTAACTACTATTTTTCGACAGCTTATACTACCACAGCCTATATACTATGTCAATCACTATATTTGTATACTATTATACACTTATTATATTAGTGATTTTTCACATATACTATTACCCGTTTGACCCTTTAACAAGCAAAGTTTTCTCTGTTTTTTTAGGATAAACACAGAGAAGTATACTATTTTATTAATAATAATTATAACCTTTTGTGGCCTTAAAAAAAGCAACTCTTGAGCCTGCAAAGTATCCATATCCGTCGAAATCAAGTCCTATGTTTTGCAAAGATTTCATAGATTTTTCATTTTCAGGAATTGCCATTGCTATAATTTCATTTAGCCTGAGTCTCTTAAAGGCATATTGTATCAATGCTCTACCTGTTTCAGTAGCATAGCCATTTCCCCAATAGTCAGGCATTAATCTAATACCCATTTCAACCTTATCTAATTCTTCTAAATACCTACAGCCTGTAATTCCAATAAATTTTCTGTTTTCACGCAAAACTACGGCCCAAGTATAAATTCCTGTTCCATCTTTATATTTATCAATATGTTTTTTTAAACTTTCTTTACATTCAGAATATGTTGAGTTACGAATATTAGGAATATATTTTCTAACTAATGGATCTTTTTCTAATTTATAAAATTCATTTATATCTTTCATTGAAAGTTCTCTGAATATAAGTCTACTGGTAACAACTGCTTCATTCATAATATTTACCTGCTTTCAAAATTTATCTATATTAAATATATTATGAATTTTCTATAATTTTGACATAATCAAGTAAAATCAAATTTATAATATTTTTATTTTAACCTAACATATAATTTATCACAAAAGTAAGGTAATAAAAAAGAAGTAGATTATAACTAATTAACTTCTTTTCTTACCTTATAAAATAACAATGAATTGATAAAATTCACACCTCTTATTTTTTGCAATGAAAGTTTTTACGATTATAAACCTTGCACTCATACCTTGCACAGCATGTAAAATAAAATAAGATGTCAGGCATTATTGAGATGGTAAAACTTCAAGCAGTGTATTTTCTATCAGTGCTTATGTTACAATCCTATGGTTTTCGTGCCAGATACATAGTAATTTTATCATAAATCGTAATTTTATTGCCAGAATTGAAAATAACCTCTCTTATGCCTGAGTAAAACTTTGACTTATATGGCTCTTTTAGTGTAATATGATCTGCATGAGTACTGATTAAAGAAACATAGTCATCAGCACTATATTCTCTTGTTTTGCGATACTCACGACGTTCAAGATCAATAAATCCATATTTTTCACGTGCATCATAGTCCAATTTACATTTGTATTCAGTTTCCGGACGAAAGTATTTGGAATATACTTCCTGAATCTTGGAATATAAAGGTTCATCAGTGTATCCTCCGCCAGACTGTATATCCGGTCGCATCATAAACATAGCAAACGCCCCACCTCTTTTTAATATTTCATATGCCTTTGGATAACCAATTTTCTCTGGTATCCACTGAAAAGCTGCTGCTGAAAATACTAAATCGAAACGCTTGTTTCCAAAGTCACAAATCTCAAAGTCAGAATTTACAATTTGAAAATTATTGTAAGAACCAAATTTTCCTTTCATAAAAGCTACGAAGATTTCACTCAGTTCAATCGCCGTATACGAACAACCCGTCTTTAAGATAGGCTCGGTAGCCTGGCCGGTTCCGGGACCGACTTCAAGCACTGTTTTGCTGGAATCTAGCTTTGCGTATTCTATAAGGTCTGCAA
>DCPV01000124.1:0-1223 GCA_002323775.1 Firmicutes bacterium UBA1535
TATTTCAAGGGCTTCTTCTGTATAGCCGGGTGCTATAACTCCGTCAGAAACCTCTCTTTTTATTATTCTTGCAGTATCAAGGTCACAAATGTCGGATAAGGCTATAAAATCACCAAATGAGGACATTCTGTCAGCACCTCTGGCTCTTGCATAAGCACAAGCTAAAGCTGATAATTTTCCCATATCGTCAACATGATAGATTTTAGCTAAAACTTCATCAAGCGGAAGTCCTACAGCAGCACCGGCAGGGGATACATGCTTAAATGATGTCGCTGCCGGTAAGCCTGTTGCTTCTTTTAATTCCTTAACTAACTGCCAAGCATTGAAAGCATCAAGAAAATTTATGTATCCGGGCTTTCCGGATAAAACTTTGATTGGAAGCTCTGCGCTATTATTCATAAATATTTTTGATGGCTTTTGATTAGGATTACAGCCATATTTTAATTCTAATTCATTCATTATAATATATTCCTCTCATTATTATTTATTTTTATTGAAAATTACTGTTTTTTCTTCTTTTGTTTGTATATTTATATATCTGACAAATAAAGAAATTTTATTTTCTTCATTTAAGCTGTTCCAGATTGAATTGGCAAAATCATCTATATTATTTTCAATTTCAATAAGCTTTGGCTCTCCCTCAAAGCTTGGGAGCGGGTTTGCATCAAATTTATATGTATGTATAAAATGACCTTCTCCTGCAACAGGATTAGTATAAGCAAAGGTGTATCTATTGCAAGAATTAGGATTTCCGTTATTGCTTTTTAATATAGACATAGCGTAGTTAAAGCTATCATTTTCTATGTGCATTATACCAGAAATTCTGGGAGTATAATTAGGAGCATCAGGCTCAAATTCTCTTGTTCTCAGAGATTGCTCAAATGTAAGCTGACTATCCATCCCATTATAAATAGTATCTGTATGGTCTCCATTTGTTATTATTATTTTATTGCCCAAAACCTTTACAGGAGAATAGATGATAAGACTTGGGTCTGTTAGTTTTGATGGGTCAAAAGCTTCTGTTCGAATTCCTCTGCCTTCTTCCACAAATATTCTATTTCTTGAGTTTTCCCTCCTGCCCATGATGAAATAAGCGGCAACAGCATTTTTCCCATCCATAGATTTGCCAATCACTATACCTCTGCCGGGGTATGAATTAGACTTTAATTGCGTTTCCAATGATTTTAATTCCATAATAATATAATATCCTCCAAATAAAAATA
>DCPV01000124.1:1335-12583 GCA_002323775.1 Firmicutes bacterium UBA1535
AAATAAAAATACCGACACTCCGAGCATAATTGCCCAGACGGTCGGCTACAATTCATAACTATATTTCCTGTGGTTAATTCCACTTCCGTCAGTCATATATACAATAAATCAAATTTATTGCTATGAACTAATAAAATATTAACACTTAAAATAAAATATGTCAATTAATAATTTACAGTTATATTAATAATATTATTTTATCTAATTTTAACTTATACTTTGATATTAATAATTAAATATTCTAAGTACAATACAATGTTTATCAAATAAATATTAATTTAACAAAAATACCATAAAATACATATAAATATTTTTCAATAAGTGCCGATATAAATATAATGATTTATATTTGTACTAAAATTGGAGGAATTATATGAAATCTATAAAATTGAAGTTAACGGCTGCATTTACTGCACTTATACTATTTGTGGTGCTTTCAATTGGGATTACTATTATTAGCATTGTTAGTAATAATCTTATAAAAAATGCTTATCGTGATTTGGAACTCGTAGCAAAAACAGAAGCTAAATACATAACTTCTGAGATAGAAAAGGAATTGGGATATGTTGATGCTCTTGCACAGAATTCAATAATTACTGATGATTCTGTTTCATTGCAAAGCAAAACTGCTTTTTTTGAAGCCGAAGCATCAAGAAGCGGATATGTATTATTTGCATTTGCAGATAAAAATGGAAAGGCTACTTTATTCAATAAAGGAAATGAAAAAAATGATGTGGCTGACCGTGAGTTTTTTCAAAAAGCAATTAATGGTGAACTTGCCGTATCTGACCTTCTCTTTAGTAAGTTGGATGGAAAGCCAGTCATTGTATTCGCTTCTCCTGTGAGGGTTAATGGTAAAATAACAGGTGTTTTGTATGGTAGAAAAGATGGATTGTTTTTAAGTGAAATTAGTAAGAATATTACATATAGGGATACCGGATATGGTTATATGATAAATAATCAAGGAGTTACAGTTGCTCATAAAAATACAGACCTCGTTCTTGCTCAAGATAACGATATAGAAAACGCAAAAGCAGATAAGAAATTAAATGAATTAGGAAAGTTAACCGAAAGGATGATTGAGCGTAAGGCAGGAAGCGGTCAATATACTTATAATAACAAAACTAAGCTTATGGGATTTGTTCCTATAGAAAACACCTCGTGGATTGTTTCTTTGACAGTTGAAAAAAATGAAATATTGCAAGATGTAAATTCTTTGATACAACTGCTATTGATAATATGTGTTATTATTGTGTTATTGGCAATTGCTACAACATACCTTATCAGTGTTGGGATTACAAAATCGATAAAAAAGGTTACTGAAGCTGCAAAACAAATTGCTGATGGAAATTTTGATGTGAATTTTCTTGTAAAGTCTCAAGACGAAACTGGACAACTCGCTAATGCCTTTAGACTTACTATTGACAGGCTGATAAATTATCAAGAATATATTAACGAAATTTCTAATGTATTGCTTAGTATATCAAATGGAGATTTAACTGTAAATCTTCAAAAAGAATATGAGGGTCAATTTAAAAAAATTAAGGACAATATGTTGTCTATGATAGAGAATTTAAGTTCTACAATATTACAGATAAGTGAGTCCGCACAACAGGTTGATAATGGCGCTCAGCAGGTAGCAAGTGGTGCTCAGGACTTATCACAAGGAGCAAGCTCACAATCAGGCGCAATTGAAGATTTGTCCTTGTCTATTGAAAAATTTGCTGAGCAGGTTAAATTAAATGCACAGAATGCTAAAATGGCACAGGATAAAGCAGAAAATGCAGGTCAAGAGCTTGAAAACAGCAACAAGCAGATGGAAAATATGGTTTTGGCAATGGAACAAATTGCATTGAAATCATCTGAAATATCTAAAATTATTAAAGCTATTGATGATATTGCATTCCAAACAAATATTTTAGCTTTAAATGCGGCGGTTGAAGCTGCAAGAGCCGGAGAGGCTGGAAAGGGCTTTGCTGTTGTAGCAGATGAGGTTAGAAATCTGGCAACAAAATCATCAGAGGCAGCTAAGAATACAGCGAATTTGATAGAGGACACAATCAATGCGGTTAAAAATGGTACAAGCATAGCCAATGAAACAAAAGTTGTTTTAAAAGAGGTAGTTTCAAGTGTAGGAAAATCTGTAATGTTGGTTAATGAAATTTCTGAAGCATCAAATCAACAGGCAGATTCGCTATCTCAAACACTGGAAGCACTGGAGCAGGTTAATGTGGTTGTCCAAACAAATTCTGCTACTGCTGAAGAAAGTTCAGCGACGAGTGAGGAATTATCCGGTCAGGCAGATGTGTTAAAAAATATATCAAGTCATTTTAGAATTTAGTCATAGGCAAATTAGATATACTGTTTTAATGTATAATGTGCTATAAACCAAATGATTTAAAAAATCATAGTTTAAAAACTAATTATTTTGGTATAAATAAAACATATAAGCCTATTATATAAATATAGAGCTAAAAAGGAGGCTGAATTTAAAATGAAAAAAGTGCTAATGTTTTACTTGGAAAATTGTCCTCATTGTAAAAATGCACAAAAGATGATGGATGAGCTGGTAAGCAAAAATCCTGAATACAAAAATATAAAAATTGAAAAGGTAGAAGAAAGTAAAAACGTTAAAATAGCTAGTACTTATGACTATTATTATGTTCCGACATACTATGTTGATGGACAAAAAATACACGAAGGTGTTCCGACTTTAGAAAAAGTTGAGAATGTATTTAAAAAAGCAATATAATAAAAAATAAAAAATTCTTTAGAAATATTAAAATTCTAAAGAATTTTTTTATCGAATAAGAAGTTTTAACCTTCTTGTTTAAAATAAATTGTATTATATATTGGTCTAAGATTCTTCGTCAATCTTCGTATCATCAATAATATCAGGCTCATTCAATAGCTTTATCAGTTCTTTACAAGCTAATTGACGTGTGTAGCTGGATATCGCAAGTTGCAGTGCCGACATCATTATATCCTTTTTTTGTTTGCTTGCAGGGAGTTCCTTTGCTACTGCATTTAATTCCTCATCTAAAATTTTGAGTGTAACATCATATAAATCATTAATAACTTGATCATCTATTCCTGTCTTTATTAGAGTGTCAACCTCTTTAATAGGTAGGACCTGCTTTAATAAACAAATACCTGTCAGATAAGCAATATGCTCCTTAGTATATTTCTTGCCTTGTGAACGAGGCAGAATACCCATTTTTGAGTAATTATTAATCATAGAAGAAGTCAGATTATCCTCCTCTGACAAATCAATCAACTGACGCATCATATATAACTTTAATTGATCCATGTAAAGCGGTATATCAGGAATGAATTCCCATTTTACTGGTCTGTGTTGTAGTAATTTTTCTTTTAATTGTTCTATATTATCCAATGTTATAACCTCTTTCTTCTAAAGTAAATTTATTATCAGTTTTACATTTCACAGCTTATTTGTATATTCTATTTTTCATATATTTAATTTTAAATCCAGTCTTAGACTATAAATATTGTATCATAGACTTAAAATTTTATCAATATGATATTATTTAATCTATTAAAAATATTTAAAAACTATATTGACATATTGATAACGAGGTAATATAATTAAAACAACAATGATATATGGTAATGAAAAACATATAAAACAAAGGAAGGTTTATCGTTATGAAAATTCGTGAAAAAATGGCTGAATTCGGCATTAGTCATGCCTTGGATTCTATATGCAAAGATCCGGAAAGAAATCTTAATAAGCTTATGGCGTGGGCTGATAGCCTAGACGGACTAAATGGAAATCAGTTTGCAACGCAACGTCGTGTGATACGAGAAGTTGTAGAAAATACAGAACATCCATATCATAATTATATTTTAAAATTAGTACATGATATCGACTCGGAGAGCTTAAAAACTTTTTTTGTCAACTTTATAGTAAACGCAGGTCTTGTTGGTTGGAACAAACAACAGGAGTATCGTGATAAATATAAATGCAATGTGCCATGGACTATACTTCTCGATCCTACCTCTGCTTGTAATTTGCATTGTACAGGTTGTTGGGCGGCAGAGTATGGAAATAAGTTAAATCTGTCATTTGATGAGATTGATAATATAGTTACACAGGGAAAAGAGCTAGGCGTTTATTTTTACATATATACTGGCGGAGAGCCACTTGTTCGTAAAGATGATTTGATTAAAATTTGTGAAAAGCATCCGGACTGCGAATTTTTAAGCTTTACAAATGGAACATTGATTGATGAAAAATTTGCTGATGACATGCTGCGTGTTAAAAACTTTATTCCTGCTATTTCAGTTGAAGGCTTTGAAGAAGCTACTGACGGCAGGAGAGGAAAAGGCACATATAAAAAAGTAGTGGAAGCAATGGAAATATTAAAGAAAAAACGCTTAATGTTTGGCATCTCCTGTTGTTACACAAAGGATAATTTTGAGTCAATAACATCACAAGAGTTCTATGATAAGATGATTGAGATGGGTTCACTTTTTGTTTGGTATTTTCATTATATGCCAGTAGGAAATGATGCCTCTGTCAATTTATTGCCTACGTCTGAACAACGTGTAGAAATGATTAAACGTTTAAGAGACTACCGTAATAGAAAGCCTATGTTTGCAATTGATTTTCAAAATGATGCAGAGTTTATGGAGGGCTGTATCGCAGGAGGAAGAAGATATTTGCATATCAATGCTAATGGAGATATTGATCCATGTGTTTTTATACATTATAGCGATTCAAACATCAGAAACAAAACAATACTTGAAGCATTGACTTCACCACTTTTCATGGCATACCACGATGGTCAGCCTTTTAATGATAATATGCTAATGCCGTGTCCAATGCTAGAAAATCCGCAAAAATTGCGTGGAATAATAGAGAGAACTGGTGCGAAATCGACAGATTTGCAGTCGCCAGAATCAGTAGAGCATTTATGCTCTAAATGTGATAGTTATTCTGCTTGCTGGGCTTTGGAGGCTGAAAAGATATGGGAGGGCAGCCCTAATCAAAAATGGGTACAGGAAAAACTCGAAAGAAAAGCAAAAGAGGATGAGGAACGTATTAAGCAAAAGAGTAAAAACAAAAAACGAAAAGCAAAAGCTTAATATATTTTTTAAAATATTAAGATATATTAAAGCCAAGCAGCATATAATTAAAAGTAGAATTTAACCTTTAAAATATTATTTAACAAATGAAAATCCAACAATCTTGATATACTCAGATTGTTGGATTTTTATTGTCTAAATATTAATCTTAAAATTAATAAATTAAAATTCCTAAGTTATTCTTATAAGTTTATTTTCTTCTCAATTAAATATCCTGAAGTCAGCATTAGAACTGCTGAAACTATAATGTTAAATACTATTATTACTCCGAAAATTCTAAACATTGAAGATGATGGATAAGTTATTGTCATATCATTTATTTGTTTAGTTAAAACATCGAACTGAAAAGCTTCTCCGATAAAATTCATTAGCTTGCCATAAATAAAGTTTAAAGCTATAAATATTATAAAGCTTATCAAGCCACCAAATTTAGTATTGGAAAATATGCTTTTTCTTATTGTCATTGCAGAATAAACTATAAGTGCGAATACTATTACGCTTATTAATAGCATTATAACTATTAGTAGTATATCCCCTAGGTTCATTCCAAACTGCATAATTACAACTGAATTGAATCCATTTATTATCTCGCTTATACCTTTCATTATTAGTGAGAAATCACCTGTTGTTCTAAGTGCAATAACCACCAGATTAAGGAATAAAAATATAAAGTATGATAAGAAAAGTATCAACCCCTCTGTAATTATGAAAATAAGCTTTGAACCTATTATTTTATATCCGCTGTTAGGTGTCATAAACAGCATATAGCCTGTCTTTTTATTTAGATCATCACTATATGTTCTGATTAACTCATATAGATATAGGATTACCAGAGCAATAGAAGAAAGTGATAAGAATAAGGCTATACCTTCTTCCTTAAAAGCTAATCCTATTCCGATATTTGCTATAATTGCAGTTACTAAAAGTATTAATAATAATTTAGATTTTTTTATAAATTCATATTTTATAAGTTTTAACATTATCTATATACCTCCTTGTATATGTTCTCAATAGACATTTGTCTTTGCGTTCTTAATTCTTCAGCATCTCCTGAAAGTACAACTGTTGCATCTTTTATAAATACTACGCAGTCAAATAATTTTTCTATCTCATCAACTATATGGCTTGAGATTATAATAATTTTGCTCTCATCATACGAATTAACTATGGTGTCAATTATTGCCTCTCTTGCGATTATATCAATACCATTTAACGGCTCATCAAGCATATATATAGCAGCCTGTCTTGATAATGTCACAGCGATTTTTAGCTTTGCTGCAAGACCTGATGAAAGTGCTGATACTTTTTGATTAATGTCAATGTCAAGCTTTTTAATTAGATTAATACATTTATCTTTGTCAAAGTCTGCGTACATATCCTTGTAGTAGTCGATTACTTCACTTACCTTGAATGAATCAACTAAGAAATTCTCTGTAGGCATATATGCAACAATTCCCTTTGTTAAATATGATACTGGCTCACCATTTATTAAAACATCTCCGGCACTCGCCTTGTGTAAGCCCGCAACTACCTTCATCAATGTTGTCTTACCACTTCCGTTAGGACCCATAAGCCCGTAGATTTTACCGCCTTCAAAATTCAAATTTACATTTATTAAAGCGGTTTTATTCAAATATTTTTTTGATAAATTTTTAATTTCTAATGAATTATTCATGATTTCCTCCTTCGATGCTTTTAATTAGCATACTTATAATTTCTTCATCTTCATATCCTATATTTCTCATCCCATTTATGAAGTTTAGCAGTAATTCCTTTGCCATGTCAGAGCGAATACTATTTATTCTTTCTTGCGATTCTGTAACAAAGGTGCCTAGTCCTCTTTTCGTAAAGACTATATCTTCATTTTCCAGCTCTTTATACACTCTTGCAACTGTATTTAGATTAAGTCCTATTTCGTTTGCAAAATCTCTTGTTGATGGCATTTTATCGCCTGGATTAAGTTTTTTTGTAACTAAGTCTTGCTTAATCCTGTTTACAACCTGGATGTATATAGGGATGTTGTTATCAAAATCCATATTAATTCCTTCCTTTCTGTGTTTTTTTTAAATACATTATTAACACTAAAATTAGATTTACGTATATCTATGTCATAGCACAATAGTACACCATAATATTATGTTTGTCAATAGTTTTTTAAAAAATATTTAAAAAATTTTTTGATAGTTATTATTTGTGATTTTTTCAATAGTTATAAAAGTACATCTTCATTATTATATTAGAAGCTCAGTAAAATTTATAAGAATTATAATAAAAAAATAGGCTATACAATTAACTTTTAAAATTAATTATATAACCTAAATCTATAACATTATGAGTTTTTCATTACTATTCCTTCAATAGAATTTGCAATATGTTCGCTTGTGTCGCAGCATTTTTCAGCACGGTTAAATATCTCACGCCATTTCATGATTTCTATTGCATCGTTTGATGTTGCAAATAGAGTTTTAACAGAGCTCATATAAATTTTGTCTGCTTCCTCCTCTAAACGGTTTACAGCTATTATTAAGTCAGTTATTTTATTTGATCTACGGAAATGGGCAAATTCTGCAAATATGTCCTTAATAGCTATACAGCATTTTTCTATAACTTCTGTAAATAAGAAAATCTCTTTTCTAAGTGAAGTTATATTGTACATATACATTGTAATTATAACATCTTCTATATAATCAGTCAAATCATCAAGTTTCTCTGTTATTTCAAGTATATCCTCACGCTCTATAGGTGTTATAAATTCTTTAGCCAGTCTCTCTACTATTTCATATTTTGCATTATCAGCGGCATTTTCAATTACATGTATTTCCTTTACTCTTTCTTCTAATGATTTGCTATTAAAGTTTTCTAAAGTTTTATGAAGCATCTGTGCAGCTTGATGTGAATAATTTGCCATCTTTTCAAAGCTTGCAAAGAAATTAAAATTATTAGCCATATTAATCATATTCCTTTCTATATTGTGTTTGTCAATCTTTGATTGGAATTTCAATCCTTTAATTGATACACTATAATCTTTAATTTTACTAAAATTGTTTTTAATATTTTAATTTATAATCGTAATTTAGAATTAATATGTTAAAATATCATCATAAATAGCTTGGCCATAAAATAGGATATCAAGCCACATCCCGGAAAGGTCAATACCCAGGCGTAAATCATCTCTCTTACGACGCCCCAATTTACAGATGAAAGTCTTTTTGCTGCACCTACACCCATGATAGAGGTTGTCTTAGTATGTGTTGTACTTACCGGAATTCCTGTGAGCGACGATAATAAAAGACATCCAGCGGCAGCTAAGTCTGCTGCAAATCCTTGGTATGTTTCAAGCTTAACCATGTCCATACCAACAGCTTTTATAATTCGATAGCCTCCAATTGAAGTTCCAAGTCCCATTACAGCAGAGCAAAGTATCATTAACCAAATTGGAATGTCGAAGCTCGTAACATTAGCTTGTCCTTTTGCTAAGAAAACTCCAAGCATAAAAACTCCCATAAATTTTTGTCCATCTTGTGCTCCGTGCATAAACGCCATGGCAGCTCCACCCGCTACCTGAGCATTTTTAAAGAAAGAAGTCGTCCTTCTTCTGTCTATGCTTTTACATATAAACTCTATGGTCTTTACAGAAATCCAACCTGCACCAAAACCTAAACCTGTTGATAATACAAGACCGTAGATAACTTTAATCCATGCTGCTCCATTTATACCACTAAGGCCACTATGTAAAGCTATTGCTGCTCCTGATACACCAGCTATCAAGGCATGACTTTCGCTTGTTGGTATTCCAAAGAGTGATGCACCGGTTGCCCATACAACTATTGCGAATAATGCAGCACATAGCGCTATCAAAGCCTCGGTAGGATTACCTCCAAAATCAACCATGTTGTATATAGTCTCAGCAACAGTTTTGTTTACTAAAGTCATAACAAGAACGCCAAGAAAATTAAATAGTGCTGCCATAAAAACTGCTGCCTTAGGACTTATAGAACGTGTAGAAACACAGGTTGCTATAGCATTTGGAGCATCTGTCCAACCATTGACAAGTATTACACCAAGGGTTAATACAACAGTAATTAATAATGCCGGGTTGCTAATCATTTGACTTAAAAATTCTGATAACGAAATAGTCATTAAATAACTTTCCTTTCTTAAAAGTAAAATTGCATAGGGCGAAGTTTGCTTCGCCCTTTATACTTATATATGATAACATTATTGAAAAGCCTAATCAAGACTTTTTTTGTAAAGTTTAATTTAATTTTAACTAATTATGAAAACGTTTAGCGTTAAAAAAACTTAATTTATTCATTTATAACTAAATTTTGTAATCTTTATATGGACTAAATAAGTTAAAAGTATTATAATTTTGTTGTGAGAAATTTATAATAATTTATTTGGAGGAAAAAATGTCAAAAGCAACGATTAAAAAAAGAAGTGAAGTGGAATTAAAAAACACATGGGCAACAGAGGATTTGTATGTAAATGACGATGCTTGGAAAGCTGATGTTGAGATTGCTAAAAAAATGATAGATAATATTGCAAGCTATCAAGGAAGATTGTCGGAATCATCTGATACATTGCTAGCATTTTTAAAAGCAAATGAAGAAATATCTATAAAATTTGACAGAATCGGAAACTATGCTCAGCGTAAATTTGATGAAGACACAAAAAATACAATATATCAAGATTTAGAAAATCAGCTTAGAAGCCTATATGTTAGTGTTGGAAAAGCAACAGCATTTGAAGTTCCAGAAATTACAGCTATGTCAGATGAAACCTTAAACAAATTTTTAGATGAAAAAGAAGAATTAAGAATTTATAAAAGATATTTTAATGAAATAAGAAGAAAAAGAGAGCATACATTATCACAAAGTGAAGAAAAACTACTAGCAGCTGCTAGAGACTTGGCATCAGCACCATCATCAATTATGGCAATGTTTAGAAATGCAGATTTAGAGTTTCCGGATATAACCGGAGAGGATGGAAACCCTGCTAAGCTTACTGCCGGAACATACATAACTTTCCTTGAGAGCAAAGATAGAAGGGTTAGAGAAGATGCGTTCATGACTTTATATCATACTCTTGAAAAATTTAAAAATACTGCTGGTACAGCATATTCTTCACATATCAAGCAGCAAATGTTCTATGCCAATGCAAGAAAATACAACTCAACGCTGGAAGCAGCTTTAGACAATACAGATGTTCCGGTTGCTGTATATAAAAATCTTATTAAAGCTGTGCATGATAATATGCACTATATGCACAAGTATGTACAATTGCGTAAAAAGCTTTTGAAGCTTGATGAACTTCATATGTATGATTTGTATACTTCTGTAGTTGAGGGCTCGGATCAAAAGCTTACATTTGAGGAGGCTAAAACTATTGTAATGGAAGCTGTAGCTCCTCTTGGCAAAGAGTATCAGGCTATATTAAAAGAAGGCTTTGAAAATAGATGGATAGATGTTTATGAGAATGAGGGCAAGAGAAGCGGTGCTTATTCAGCAGGTTCAAAGGTTCATCCATATGTTTTATTAAACCATAAGGAAACTCTTGACAGTGCATTTACATTAGCACATGAGATGGGACACGCAATTCACTCATATTTATCAAACAGAACACAGCCTGATATATACGCACACTATAAGATTTTCGTAGCAGAGGTTGCTTCTACATTCAATGAAGCTTTGTTGATGCAGTACTTACTTGGAAAAACAGAGAATAAGCTTGAAAGAGCAAGTTTGATTAATTATTTCTTAGAGCAGTTTAGAGGTACTGTGTTTAGACAAACAATGTTTGCTGAATTTGAAATGCTGACAAATGAAATGGCAGAGCAAGGAAAGAGTTTAACAGCAGAATCATTAAGCAAATTATATTATGACTTAAACGTTAAGTATTTTGGAGATGATATAGTTGTTGACAAAGAAATAGCAATGGAGTGGGCTAGAATACCTCATTTCTTCTATAATTTCTATGTATATCAATATTCTACAGGATTCTCAGCAGCTATGGCATTGTCTAAGAAAGTATTAGACGAAGGAGAGCCGGCAGTTAAGAATTACTTGAAATTCTTAAGCGGTGGTAGTTCAGCATCTCCAATAGACTTGTTGAAAATAGCAGGAGTAGATATGGCAAG
>DCPV01000124.1:12675-14395 GCA_002323775.1 Firmicutes bacterium UBA1535
GCAAGTCCAGAGCCTATAAATCAAGCATTGTCTATATTTGGCAAGTTAATAGATGAATTGGATAGCTTGTTAGCTGAATAAAAATCAAAACAAGTTTCGTTCTATAAAAGAAGCGTGAAGCATTTTTCACGCTTCTTTAAAAATAATGATATTAGGAGATAATTATGAGATATATAGATTTTCACATAGATACATTGATGAGATGGCTAAGTGCTAAAGCTACTTCAGAGTTACCATCAAATGTTGACTTATGGACAAATGATTATCATGTTGACATAGAAAGACTGATAAAAAGCAATTATGCAGCACAATTTTTTGCATGCTTTATATACTTAGGAGAAGACCCTATATTCAAGGTAAGCCATTATGATGACGCTTTAAAGGCTATAGATATTTTCCATGAGCAGATAGCTAAAAAACCAGAAAAAATTGCACTTGTTCGTTCTTATCAGGATTATTTAAACAATATGAACAATAACAAGCTTTCTGCATTCTTAACAATAGAAGAAGGCGGAATAATAGACGGTAAAATTGAAAGAGTAGATGAACTATATAATAAAGGAGTCAGAGCAATAACTCTGACATGGAATTACGAAAACTGCATAGGCTATCCAAACGTTGAATATAAGCAAAAGGATAGTGGACTAAAGCCTTTTGGAATTGAAGTTGTAGAAAAAATGAATGATTTAGGCATAATTGTTGATGTATCCCATCTATCAGATGCAGGATTTTATGATGTGCATAAGTATTCCAAGAGACCATTTTTAGCAACGCACTCAAACTCAAGAACAATATGCGAGCATAGCAGAAATTTAACTGATGAAATGGTGAAAATGCTAGCCAATAAGGGCGGTATGACAGGAATAAATTTTGCCGGTGCATTCTTGCAAAAAGATGGAAAAAGCACAGTGGATAGTATGGTAGCACATATAAAGCATTTAATCAATGTTGGTGGCTTGGAAGTAGTCGGTCTTGGAACAGACCTAGACGGAATAGGCGGAGAATTGGAAATTGGCAGTGCGGGAAATATCCACATGCTATCAGAAGCTATGGAAAGAAATGGATTTAAAACAAATGAGATAGAAGCAGTATGCTATAAAAATGCAGAAGCTTTCTTTAAAAGATTTTGGGCTTAAATATAATTTTTCAAGCCTGACACATAAAAACAATATTATAATCATAAAAGGTCAATATTTAACAAACAAAATATTGACCTTTATCTATATCTTTTAAAAATATAATTGTTTATATTTGAATTTTTTTAACAACTTTAAGCTACTATTTCTTTTTTATACCTAAATATTGAGTAAATGGAAGGTATTGAAGTATATAAGCAGCAATAATTGATAATATAGTGATTATTATTCCTTTAAAAATAAAAGAATCTATACGAACATTTATTATATACAAATACGATTTTAATAATTCCATAACCAAAATATGTATTAGAAATACAAAAAATGATTGGGAGCTTAACCATGTTTGAAGCTTAAGCGGTATATGCTTTGCGAGAATGTCGCTTAAATAATATAATACAAAAAAACTTATTATGCTATATAAAAACACAGTTGGTTTTATTGAAGAACCGTAAGTATTGCTCAATTTGCTCTCTGCAAGCAAAATTAATAGTGAAATGACCCATGCACACAATATTGAGTTTTTAGTTTCAATTTTATTTATAAATACAGTGATTTTTTCTATATTTTTAGTAAAATAAACA
>DCPV01000125.1:0-848 GCA_002323775.1 Firmicutes bacterium UBA1535
GCAAACACAATCATCAATATCATCAAAACCATCAGAAATATATTCAAAGAAATCGAAAGTTTTTGCAACATCTGCAACTGGCTTAGTACCACCAAAGCACCATTTTATACCGCTTAAATCATTTTCCTTCCTAAATTCATCAATATCTGATAAAATTTTATAAACGTTTTCTGGTGTAAGTCTATAGCTAATTGCAACCAAATCCGGCTTTATTTTTAGTATTTTATCTTTTAAAACATCAACGCTTGTCGCAGGTCCTAAAAACATAGTTTCATAACCATGAGTTTTGGCTATATCTAAAAACCTGATTATTCCTGCTACATGCACACAATTTCCAATAGAAGCTCCAAGTATAGTTTTATTTTTCATAATATACCTCCAGTACGATATGATTTTTTATATTAAATTGATAGTTGTTAAAAATTTTTATGAAATTATTAAGCATAATATAATTTTCTTATGCTTTACAAATTTTTCCCTTATAGATTAGTATTATTCTCATTTTTTGTGTAAAAAAACAGACTATGTGGATAATAGTTTTTATTTAAAGATTAATCTCAGCCTATAACAATAATTGAATTTCATTTTAGACTAATAAACTGAATATAAAATTTGATTTGTTGTCAATTTTTTAAGTATTTTGCAATATTTTAGTGTTGATTATTTATAATGTAATTATGATTTGAGTTAAAAAAGCGAACTATGTTCACCCTAGGAAATAGAACTTTCCTATAAAATAAAAAATTATTTAGGTTATTTTATTATTTTTGATAAAGCTTGTCAAGATTTTTTTGCTAACAAAATTTTACAAGTTTTGTCATAAATATTTAAAATAATTAAAGATAATT
>DCPV01000125.1:1023-5573 GCA_002323775.1 Firmicutes bacterium UBA1535
TAATTAAAGATAATTAATTTAATCCTTGCTTTTTAAGCAAATTCTTCTATCTAATTTATATATTTACATAAAACTATTTTATTGGTATAATATTATAGATAACAATGTACAAAATATTATAAATTATAAAACAATATAGAAAAGAGGTATACTATGTCAGAAATTTATCTTGCAGGTGGTTGCTTTTGGGGAAGCGAAAAATATTTTTCGTTGATACACGGTGTTTTGTCAACGCAGGTTGGGTACGCAAACGGAAATACACAAAATCCTACTTATGAAGAAGTATGCCATCATAATACAGGACATGCTGAAGCTGTACACATTGTATATGATTCAGAGATAATTCCTTTAGAATTTTTATTAGACTTGTATTATAAATCAATTAACCCTGTTTCTGTCAATAAACAGGGCGGTGACCACGGTACACAGTACAGGACAGGTATTTACTATGTCAATGATGAGGATATACAAGTAATTAAAGCTTCAATTGCAAAGCTACAGGAAAAATACAATGAGCCTATTGCAATTGAGGTGGAGCCGTTACGCAATTTTAGCCCCGCAGAGGAGTATCATCAAAAATATCTTGATAAAAATCCCGGAGGCTATTGTCACATTCCAGATTTCATGTTTGAAATGGCAGAAAATTCAATTGTAAATCCTGAAATTTATAAAGCACCGGATGCAGATACACTACGCAAAACTCTAACTGAACAGCAATACGAAGTTACACAAAACAATGCTACGGAAGCTCCTTTTAGCAATGAATTCTGGGACAGTTTTAAGTCCGGAATTTATGTTGATATCACAAGCGGCGAGCCACTTTTTGCTTCGAGCGATAAGTTTGAATCAGGCTGCGGTTGGCCTAGTTTTTCAAAGCCTATTGACCCGAATGTAATTAATGAAAAACATGATAGTTCTCACGGAATGAGCAGAACAGAGGTCAGAAGCCGTTCCGGAAATGCTCATTTAGGTCATGTGTTTAATGATGGCCCTCAAGAAACAGGCGGTCTTAGATACTGCATTAACAGTGCATCTCTGAGATTTATACCGAAAGAAGATATGGAAAAAGAAGGATATGGATATCTTTTAGGTCTAATTAAGTGATAATAAAATATTATTGTTTGTAGTTTAAACCTTGACGCATTTGCCTTATTATGCTAAACTTTCATATATACTGCCAAGTAAAACATTTTTGAAGTGGTGGTTAATGAAAATTATGCTGATAAGGCAAATTTATATTATGGACGGTGTTATTATATGGAACAATTTTCAATACCGGGTGCCGGTGGAATAATTGTTAAGGATATAAATGGTGAAAAAAATATTCTTATGCAAACACGAGTTAAGCCTCATATGCCTCTGGAAGATGGACTCTTAGAGATTCCTGCCGGAAAAATTCGGGCTTTTGAAAGTATATTTGATACATTGAAAAGAGAAATCAAAGAAGAAACAGGTCTTGATGTTGTTGAGATATTGGGAGAATGTCTATCCACAATTTATGAAGAAAACTCGTATAAAGTTATAAACTTTATACCCTTTTCTTGCTCTCAAAACCTAATTGGAGATTATCCAATCATGGTTTTCGTATTTATATGCAAGGTTAAAGGAGAACTACTGCCATTCTCTGATGAATCAAGAAATTTTAAATGGACACCTATTTCAGAGATAAAAAGAATCTTGATTGATTCGCCACAATCTTTATATCCTATGCACGTGGATACTCTGAAGAAATATGTCCATGCTTGCGAACATTATGAACATTCGCTGTTGTAAATAAATTATAACAGGATTATAAGAAATCTATACTTTGTGAGGAGAAAATTTATATATGGCAATTAGAAATGCCGCTAAGGCAATTGTGATACGAGGTGGTAAGGTTCTTTTAAATAGATGTGTTAATGATGATAATGAAATTTACTATGATTTGCCCGGCGGAGGGCAACATCAGTTTGAAACTATGGAAGAAGCTGTTATGCGAGAGGTTTTGGAGGAAACAGGATATTATGTTAAAATCAATAGATTTGCAGCTCTTGCTGAGGAAATATATGATGATTTGAAAGTAAGAGAAAAGTATTGCGATTATTCGCACAGAATACTTCATATATTCCTTGCCGAACTGGCTAGCGAGCAAACAATAGACCCCATAGAAACGGATTTCCACCAAGAAGAAAGTGTTTGGTTAAGTTATGAAGAAGCTGATAAGATGACATTTTGCCCAAGACAGCTATCAGGTCGTATCTCCCAATTGATTTTTGGCGATACTCCGCAATATTTGGGAAATGTTCACATCTCTAATAAGCAACTTTAGAGTATTCGCTTGAAACAAGTTGATTTTGAAGCAATAAAGCTATGCTTAATTACATAAAAACAAGGAAGCTCTGTATTATAGCTTCCTTTTATTTATCCATACTTATTTTCCATAAGAGGTCATTTTTATTTAGTCTTTATCTTAGGCTGTATTTTTGTTATATAATAATTAATAAGAATACTAAAAGCATAATCATATGCTATAAATGCAAGTTCTGCAATTATTATTAGCCACCAGTATAACCGTATATTTACAAAACCTTTCAATATAAAATATATGCTCAAAGCTATTAAGTTAAAAAACAACAGCTTTGTTGCCATTTCAAATAATTTAGCACTCCTCATTTGAAATGCTGTTTTTTCAACTGCATATTTTACTATGCTATATAAGCCGAAAAACAATATATATGTAACTATTTCCACCTTACTTGTTGTCAAAAAAAATCCCAAAATAGACGAAGCTATATAGAATAAGACTCCGTTTTTAACTCCAAACTCAACTATTACTATACCAACCATCAGTGCTGCAAGTGAAAATAATGCAAGTGTATTTGTTTTTACTATTGAAGATAGAAAAATAAATATTTGATTTAAGGCAAGCAGCACTCCTAAATAAGCAATTTCTTTGCTTTTTAACAGCATGGAATCAAGTCTCCTCCCATCATTTCACAGCAACAATCAGCGCAAATAAGCTGTGTACAACAGCTAAGATCAGAACTTCCTCCTCTGCCGTAATTATATGTTCTTGTTTGATATGCTCTTTGCATGCCTAGTATTTGATTCAAATAATTTTTGTATTCAATGTTGTTCGGCTCCATTCGCATAGCAGTTTTAACAAATTCCATACCCTTAGCTGCTGAGCCAAGATTAACATAGCACACTCCCATAAGGAAGTTCCATTCTGCATTTCTTGTATTTATATCGTCAAGAGCATACATAGCTTGCTGATAATTTCCAAAGTTTATATATTGTCTGACAGTTTGGAAATTGCTTCCTGAACTACTATTGCTGTAGGTATTTGATCCGGAACTATATGAACTGCTGTTATATGAGCTACTGCTAGCATTTGTCAGCTGGTCATAAGCCTCTTGAACCTCTATAAATTTTTCTTGTGCCAAGTCTTTAAGTGGATTGTCAACGTGCATATCTGGATGGTATTGCTTTGCAAGCTTTCTATATGCTGCTTTTATCTCGTCTTTTGATGCACCTCTTTGAATTCCTAATACTTCATATGGATCTCTCATTTTTTTATCTCGTCCTTTATATTTTCTATGAAAGCTAATTATAAAATTTCTAAAGATTTTTCATTAAGCTTCGTTTTGTTGAGTTTACTTGTTATCCCTGAGTAAATAATATTATCAATAATTCCTTTATCTTTTATTAAGGGAAGCTTATCTATTTCTTCACTTAGAAATGATAAATTAAGCATTATTATTTCTTTAGCATAATCATCTATGTTTATATTAGTTTTAATATTTTGCTCTAAATTATGCCCTTCCTCTTTATTTAGCTCAGTCTCTAACTTATCTTCTTTTTCATTTTTATCTAAATTCATCAGCAAAAATGGATTATAGGAATTATTTTTTTTATCTTCCTCCATGTCTAAATACGCATCTACTGTATAAATATACTTACCTAGAAAAAATCCTACTTTTCTCAATATTTTCTCCCAATGATCCTTTCTATATACCATTATCTCAGCCATTATATTGCCAAATTCATTGGAAATGATATCTATATCGCTTGTTTTAGCCTTTTCAAGCTTTTCTATATTATCAAGCGATAATTTTATAAATTTTTCTTTTTCTTCATATAGCTCAGTCGCTTTTTTATAATTGCCATGAATAATCTTTGAAAACATAAGAGATTTTAAATCCTTATCATCAGCCCAATTATCCTTGCTTTTATAGTATGACAAAATAACACTCATAGCAGAAGCATAATCAGTGATTTCGTTTTGAATGATAATCTGCTTTTTAAATGGATGAACTATGCAGTTTTTTTTGACTGCTTTATCCTCAGCTTCATACAGAGAGCTTAGAAGCAATATCAAAAATGTCATATCATAATTTAGAGTTAGTCTGCTAAATTCTGAATAACTTTTTTTAAGATTCATACAAAGACCACAGTAATAGCCTTTGTATTTATAATATTCTCTAAATTTAAGCTCTGCTTTATCTATATTTACATATCCAAACATAATAAGTATTTTAATTCCTCTTGTCTAATAATTGATATAAGTA
>DCPV01000268.1 GCA_002323775.1 Firmicutes bacterium UBA1535
TGATTTCTGTAAATTAGATGTAAGTTTACGTAAAATATGGAATAAATATAAAACAGATAATGTGCAATTTTGTATTACTATAAATAATTCTTTATCTAGTGCTAATAATTTACATAATATTAATGATTTTGATTTTTCTAATACAATTTATACTATCAAGTCAAACGGGAAGTTTAAATCTGCACATATATTTATTGATATCGATGGTAACATTAAAGATATAAAAAACTTGGAATCAAAAGTTTCATTTGAATATACCATAACATATTCAAAGAAAAATAATACAATTTCATTTTTTCTAGGATTTAATGGGATAGATTCTGTCATACAAGGTACACCTCATTCAACTGATA
Source organism: Firmicutes bacterium UBA1535 (assembly GCA_002323775.1). Classification (GTDB taxonomy): domain Bacteria; phylum Bacillota; class Clostridia; order Tissierellales; family Sedimentibacteraceae; genus UBA1535. The sequence continues at coordinate 354 of DCPV01000268.1, forward strand.
ATCATGTTAATTCTTATAATGACTTAATTTTTAGTAAGAGATATAGCATTTATGAATATAAAACATTGTTAAAAGATTTTTATGATAAAAAAATACTATATGATCCAAATAAAATAATATTTGCTAGTAAACGTAATATTCCAAAACAGTTTCACGATAAATTAGACAAGCATCCGAAATTATTGTGTAATGCACCTGAGGAGATTTTCCAAAGAGAGCTAAATTCATATATAAGAGAATATTGCAAAGATTCAATTCTAACAGAGGTTAAAAACACAAACAATGAAAGATATGATATATGGATAATTACAGAAGATAAGGATATATTTGTTATAGAAATAAAATGGTTGGGAAAATGTATCAATGTTGAAGGCACTATAACATCTGACTATAATCATGAACGTTTCTTAGATGGAGCGTATCAAATTCAGGATTATATAGATAATACAGACAAATATTATAAAATAAATATGGATGATAAAATATATTTTGCAATATTATTAACCTATGATGCAAGAGAAGATGATACTACCATTCCTGAATTTCCGGAATTATTTAAAAATTATAGTAATATTGATTTATATAGCCAACACTATGTATTAGAAAATAAAAAAGTATCAGCTAGCAAAGTATATAAAGATACAATAAAAAAACTTGGGAAGTCTGAGAAATCTAAAGGAACTAGCTAACTAGCTAGTTCCTTTTTCATTACTATCACACTTTCAATTAAATAGTCAAATTTTTTTCTTTGCTGACTACTTGGTTTCATCCTTCTTGCTTCTCTGATTTCAACTACTTTGAAACCATTATTTTCTGCTATTTCAGCAATAATTTTATCAACTTCTATCTCTGTTTCATAATATGCAGAATTTGCAACATTAAAAAATATGCTACCACCAAATTTCATTTTATCATATAATGATTTGAATATGGTGTCCATATCCCAAAAATATCCTGATATCATATCCAATAGACTATTGTTCCAAAATTCTTCTTCATACTCTTTTATTTTATTGTAAGAGTCTATAAGTAATGGTATTTCCAAAGGATTATTCTTATCCCATTTTACTTGAACATGTGACCTTATAGTTTTTGATCTGTATGATTGTTCAGAACTTATGTTATCCATGTAACCTAATACTCTTAGCTCATCTATATAGCTATCCGTATAATCTCTAGAGTTCAAATACGGTGGCGAAGTAATCAACAAATCTATAGAATTATTATCAAGAGTATTTATTAATTCTCTTGTATCACCATGCTTACAATTATTATAATTATTAACTATTTGATTTATATTATTTTTTTCAATATTTTCAATGTCTAATCTAAAAACATTATCTAATCTTTCATAAAAACATTCATGCACATCTAACCTTGACAACATCTGTCTTTTATCAAAATTTTTCTTATATGATATGCATTTACCATTTCTATACATATTACTAACTTTTAGCAATATCGAAGCTAATGCTATTCTAAATAATGGAGAATATAAATCATCGTTTATCAAATTAATTGCATACTTAATGTCTAAAATACCCCTCATTACTTCAGTGTCATAATGCCATTTAACTAAACCTTCTTTTTCAACATAATTCCTATTCTGTGGAAATTTTTCAAAATTTTCTATATCTAACGGAGATTTAGAAATAAGTTTTTTTAATTTGCGTACATTATTATCAAAATTATTCAAAGTATAATCTGTCCTTAATTTAACTCTACTTAACTCGTACATAAAAGGAGATATTTCAAAACTATAACATTTAATACCCATATTCTGCATTTCCAAATTGGTTGTACCACTTCCAGAAAAAATATCCAAGCAACATTCGGGTTTATAATTTAATTCATCCACTATAGATTTAATAAAATCACTTGCATATCCTTCGACAAATGGATACCATTGATGAATAGGAGTTTCTTTGTTTTTATCGAATGACATTATTGCTCCATAGATATCTGTATAGTCTTTTCTTTCATACTCTGGCACCTGAATCAATCCTCCTTTTTTATTGTTAGCAAAGTTTGCTTATAAAAGTATATACTATTAAGACTTAATTTGCAATTATTATTTAAACTTTTTATTAATTAATTTTAAAAACTTTCTGAAACTAAAAATAGTTATGAACTTTGCTTTATATTATATCTCATTAAACACCAAGTATAATTGTATTATCAAAATACATCTTTTTCACAGTTATATTTCATTTGTTCATTAAAATAATTTATATAATATCCTTCTTCACAAAGTCTATCAATTATATGTCTATAACGATTATATTTTATAATATCTTCACCTAACTTTGATTCTTCAAGCTTAGAATTAATGAATTCACTCCATTCACTAGTGGATATTTTTTCGCCTAATTTAAAAATACATTTCCATATCAATTTAACACCATAGCCATCCTTGTCAAACATATCGAACAATATATTATTCAATTCAACAAATGATTCATAATCGATAAATTATTAGCTGATTTTATTATAAAATTTATCTAAATCTTCAGGAGTAAAATCTGATATAGACCTCAACCTATATTTATTAGTGTCATTATAGTTATTTATATCCTTGATAAAATTACAAACCCCGATACCACTATAATTTTCATCTTTCCCATCATCTGATTTAATATAACAAATTTATCTAAATTAAATAAGGAATATGCTATATCCCTAAACTTTCTTAGCGTATTTTCGCTGAATTCTATTCCTTTTATTTTCGACTCAAATTGCTGAACATTCCCGATATATTTTTCTATCCTATGAACTTTTCTATAAATTTTAAAAAATCTTTATATGTTGTTGGCAAGCCATGTGCAATGTCAAAACCATTCCCAATTACTAAAATATTCATAGTAATACTCCTCTTTTTACTTAATAATTTCAAAGAACCAAGCTATATAGTCATTATCTCGAAACATTTCATAATGTGTCATTAGTACAAATTAAATGTAATATACAAAGTAAAGATGAAATATTTGTATTTACAAGCTTTTCTTAACAGTCCCTTTATAGGTTGTGTTATCTCATTAAAATAGATTAGCGATATTATTTCGCTAATCTATTTTCTTACAATTATAGATATTTACTTCAATGTATCTGTAAATAATTTGCAGAAATCCAACCGTATTCATCATACTCTGTTCTTACATAATATCGT
>DCPV01000120.1 GCA_002323775.1 Firmicutes bacterium UBA1535
ATCATTTCCTTGATTAAAACATTTCTTTTTTTATCTAATAGCTCAAAGCCTTTTTTTGAAAGTTGTAAAGCTGATTTTGCTTTAATCAGGTTTGACTTTGTAGGTGCTACTAAAATAGCCACAATACATCCCTACTTTCTGTAATATTTTTCAATAAGCTCTGTCTTAACACGGTCAAGTTCTTCAGCAGGTAATATAGACAGTATTTCCCAGCCTAGGTCTAAGCTTTCTGATATGCTTCTATTTTCATCGCCTGCCTGTGATATAAACTTGTTTTCAAGCTCTCTGCCGAATTGCAGATACAATCTATCTATCTCGCTTAAATCATCCTCGCCTATAATCTGTGCCAAGCTTTTTACATCTTGAACCTTTGAATATGCAGCAAATATCTGGCTCGACAAGTCTGCATGATCCTCTCTTGTGTAGTCAGCTCCTATACCGTCTTTCATAAGTCTTGACAAGGAAGGCAGTATATCAACAGGAGGATAAATATTCTTTTGGTTAAACTCTCTGTTTAAAACAATCTGTCCCTCTGTGATAAATCCAGTCAAATCAGGTATTGGATGAGTTATGTCATCATTTGGCATAGTCAATATAGGTATAAGTGTGATAGAGCCTTCTCTCGATTTTAACATTCCAGCTCTTTCATATATAGTCGACAAATCGCTGTACAAATATCCGGGATACCCTTTACGTGAGGGAACTTCTTCTTTAGCAGATGATATTTCACGCAGAGCCTCTGCATAGCTGGTCATATCTGTAAGTATTACCAAAACGTGCATATCGCACTCAAATGCAAGATATTCAGCTGCTGTCAATGCGCACTTTGGAGTTGTGATACGCTCAACTATCGGAGCATCCGCTGTATTTATATACATAACAACGTGGTCTAAAACTCCGGACTCTTGGAAACTTCTGATAAAATAATCAGCATCATCATGTCTTGCACCCATGGCCCCAAAAACTATGGCGAAATTATCCTTAGTAGCTCCCTCGATTTTAGCTTGCTTAACTATCTGTACTGCAAGGTCATTATGCGCTATACCATTTCCTGAGAATATCGGTAATTTCTGTCCTCTTATAAGTGTCATAAGCACATCAATTGAAGATATTCCAGTTTGTATAAAGTTTCTTGGATATTTACGAGCTACAGGATTTATAGGACGTCCGTTGATATTTTCCTTTTGAGATGACACTATCTGATACATACCATCTACCGGCTGCCCAACACCGTTAAAAGCTCTACCCAATATTTCCTTTGATAATGGAATAGCCAGAGGTTCACCTGTAAATTTTACTGATGAATTATCAGTAGCAATATTGGCAGTTCCTTCAAAAACCTGCAATATTACCTTATCACCATCTATCTTAATTACTCTGCCTTTTCTCATCTCAGAATCATTAATTTTAATATCTGCAACATCACCATAGGCAACATCCTTAACATTGTTTAGTACAATTAAAGGACCTGCAATATGTTCTATTTTTAAATATTCTTTTTTCATATTATCCTCTCATTACGCCACAAAGTGACATCATAAATAGAAATGAAAAATCGTTTTTTGATTTTTCCATAACGTGAAATGCGTTTCACGTTATATGACTACTCATATTTTTTCCTTAAATCACTATAAGCTTTAACAATTTTATCTGATAATTCGTCCAGTAATGAAAGATTATCATTTGATACATCATATTTCATCCTTAAAACATCTTGGATAAGTCCTTGTTCTCTTATCGTCGAAATAGGTATACCTATTTTTACACATGCAAGCGCACTTTCATATAAGGTATCAATAACTTTAAGCATTTTGTACTGCTTTAACAAAACAACATAGCTATCTTCCTTATGCAAAGCATTTTGCTGTAAAAATCCTTTTTTTACAATTCTTGCTATCTCTAAAACAAGCGCTTGGTCATTAGGTAAAACATCCTCTCCTACAAGCTGAACTATCTCATTAAGCTTTTCTTCTTCCTGTAAAAGCTTTATCATCTTCGCACGAAGCTCCATCATTTCCGGAGATACATTTTCATCATACCATGTTTTAAGTATCGAAGCATAACCGCTATAGCTTGTTAGATAGTTTATAGCGGGATAATGTCTTGCATAAGCAAGCTTTTTATCAAGTGCCAAAAATGCAGTAACAAATCTCTTTGTATTTTCAGTTACAGGCTCTGAGAAGTCTCCCCCCGGAGGTGAAACAGCTCCTATAATCGTAACACTTGCTTCCTCTCCTGAAAGAGTTTTAACACAACCGGCCCTCTCATAAAACTGTGCTAATCTTGACGGTAAATATGCCGGATACCCTTCTTCGGCAGGCATTTGCTCAAGACGTCCTGCTATCTCACGGAGAGCCTCCGCCCATCTTGATGTAGAGTCAGCCATTATAGCTACATCGTATCCCATGTCTCTATAGTATTCTGCCATTGTTATACCAGTATATATACTAGCCTCTCTCGCAGCAACAGGCATGTTTGAAGTATTTGCTATAAGTATAGTTCTCTCCATAATTGCTCTGTTTGTTCTTGGGTCTATTAATTTAGGAAATTCTTCCAAAACATCTGTCATTTCATTGCCACGCTCGCCACAGCCTATATAAACTATGATATCTGCATCGCTCCACTTAGCGAACTGATGCTGTGTAACAGTTTTTCCTGTTCCAAAGCCTCCCGGCAATCCTACTGTTCCACCCTTTGCAACCGGGTAGAAACTGTCTATTACCCTTTGTCCTGTGATAAGTGGCTTATATATAGGTATTCTTTTCTCTATAGGTCTTGCCTCTCTTACAGGCCATTTTGTACAAAGAGTAAGATTGTATTTCTCTCCATCTTCTTGTTCTAAAACAACAATAGTATCATTTAGCTTATAGTTTCCGCTTTCCTTTGCCTCTAACACCTTACCGCTTACATTATACGGAACCATAAGTTTATGTACTATACTTTTTGTTTCCGGAACTTTTGCATATACTTCTCCAGATTTTAGATAATCGCCTTTTTTAACGATAATCTCAGTACTCCACTCTTTATTAAAATCTATTGTTGCCAGTCCTATGCCTTCCGGTATAAAGTCTTTAGAAAGCTCTTGTATATATTTTAATGGTCTTTGTATCCCGTCAAATATATTGCCAATCATACCCGGACCGAGAGTTACAGACAAAGGAGAGCCTGTTGAATATATTTTTTCACCAAAACTAAGTCCTTCTGTTTCTTCGTAAACTTGAATTGTAGCTTCATCATTATCCAATGAAACAACTTCACCGATAAGCTTTTTTTCTCCTACAGTAACCATCTCATTGACCTTAAATGAGCTCATATTAAGTCCTTTGACTACAGGTCCATTTATATAATTAACTATTCCTTCGTTATTATGCTCATGCTTCTTATTTCTCAAAACATCATCAGACACTTGTGCATGGGCTTGGTGCTTATTTTCATCACTGTCTATATCTTGTTTAACCTCAATCATAATTACCTCACATTACGCCACTTTACAGCGTCATAAAACTTGATGAAGAATCGGAATGATTCTTCTAAAGAATAAAGCTTTCTTCACTCTTTACATTTCTAAAGCTTCAAATAAAATTTTCATAATATACTCCCTGTTGTCATCTAACAAGGATTTTATTGATAAATCTATTCTAATTTTATTGATATTATCTTCTATTACAAAGCCACCTATTATACTACTTTTTAAAATTTCAATCTTGTAATTATTTTCTTTATATCCTAATTTCTGTAATTCCTTGCTCAATAAATCACTGTATTTGCCATAATCTTCTTTTGTAAGATAAAGGCTTATATCGTTCATATCTGCGTAATTTAAACCAATGTCATTTATTAGCTTTAACAAGTAATTTTTATATGACTCACTTTTAACATATTCAAATATATATGCTTTTAATTTATTCATGAATTTTTCATAGCACTTTTCTTTCTCAAGCATATATTCTTTTTTTTCATTCATTTTTAAAGTTCCTTGTATCTTTGAAACTTCCAAATCTCTTTTTTTATGAGCGCTATTTACTATTTTCTTTACTTGCAAATCAATATTATGCTTATTATCTTCAAATTTTTTATCATACTCAGACTCTAAATCTTGTAATACTTCTTTAAAATTTGCATTCATAAGCTGATATATCAGCCTTGAAAATAATATAATTTTTTGCTCAATTGTTACCATACTTACCCACCTCCTTATATTTTAATTCCAACAGACTCTTTAATATATGTTGATATGGTATCATATCCCCTGCTTGTTCCATGTCTGTCCGGAATTTCAATGATTAAAGGCTTTCTACTTTTTAGCTTAAGTCGCATAACCTCATCCTTAAGCATATCAACAATTTTTTCAGTCAATATAAGTACACCTATTTCATTATCGCTAATACATTTTTTTATCATGTCAGACGCTTCTTCTTTGCTATGGACTACAACTCCATTAACACCGGCAAGTCTCATCCCGATAAAAGTATCTCTATTATCACTTATTAAGAATGATTTCAAAATTATTCCCTCCTATAAAGGTCTCCATAACTAAAATCTTAAAAGAAGAATTCGAAAAATTCAAGAAGAATCTTTCAGATTCTTCCATAGAGCGAACGGAGTTCGCTTTTTATTAAGAGAACAGAATTAATATAGAAATAATCATACCAAATATTGATATACCTTCTGCCATACCAACAAATATCAATGTTTTACCAAGTATAGATGAGTCCTCTGTAACTGCACCAATTGCCGCAGAACCAACTGAAGCAACTGCTATACCAGCACCTATTGTTCCAAGTCCTGTACTTATTGCAGCAGCTAAATATTTAAAACCATCTCCAAGAGTTAATCCAGCACCAGACGCAGCCTCTGATACCTCTGCAAATACTGTTTTACCAAACATTGCTGATATAATCATCGCAGCTGCCACTACACCAAAAGCTGAAACTGAAGCTGCAACATATTTTTTAATATTTCCTTTTTTATTTTCCTTATAAGCCTTCTTACCATAAAGAATTGTTCCTACTGACACTGTAATTGCCATTAATAATAATAAAATTTGCATAATTTCCTCCATTTGTTTTATAAGAATTTTTATTTTTATAAATTAATCACTAATTTTCACAGGCTTATATTCAAGCCCGTCACCAACAAAATATTTGCTAAACATCTCATAATACTCAAGTCTTAGACACTGAATTAGGACTACTAAGCCCTCAAGGCTGAGTATTAATATATTGCCAACCAAAAGAATAAATATCTTAGCAATTATATTAGAAGTCAAATTAGACATCACTACAAACGCAAAGGATAAACCGGCATGGCTTAGTGCAAATGCGCCTACACGCATAAAAGATATAGCATTACTCAAAGTTCCAAGAATTGTTTCTATCCCTTCAAATATACTCTCTGTAAAATATGCTCCTGCCTTTCCGTGTATCAATGGTCTTTTGCCTATAAACAAATGAGTTACAGGCTGTTTTAATATCATGATAACTAAACTAACTATCAACGATATAACAAACACTTGTATTGGTAATTTTATAACCTTTGTTAAAGATACTCCCATCATTATCAAGCTGATAAAGAACACATATCCCATGACACCATTTTTACCGAAAACTCCTTCTTCAATGTCCTTTTTTTTTAGGCGATTTATAATCCCTATAGCAAAGGACACTGTTAGTACAACTACTCCAAATACTACACCTGTCAATAATATCGGCATAATGTTTCTTGGATCAAGAGGTCTTCCGATTAAACTTGGCAGCCATGGCAATTCTTCTTTTTCAAGTCCAAATAAGCTGCCATATACAAAACCAAAAAGTGTAGAGCTTATACCAACTCTCATTGCTATATCTCCTATCACCTTACTCTTTTTACTGATTAAAAAGCCCGCTAAAAGATATATCAAACCTTGACCTATATCTCCAAACATCAATCCAAACATTAAGAAAAATGTCAGTGATAAAAATGGTGTAGGGTCTATCTCGTTGTATGATGGCAGTCCATACATCGTAACAATCATTTCAAAGGGCTTTGAAAAAAAATTGTTTTTAAGCATCGTAGGCGGTGTGACATTTTTACCTATTTCTTCAGGTTTTTTATATGTCATAAGGAATTTATCTGTTACAGTTTCTAAAGATTTTTTTATAAGATCCTTATCTCTTGCTCTCGCCCACGCATCTATTACAAATACACTGCCATCATAATTTATATTTTTTTCTAATTCAAAAACTTTCTTTTCAAGTTTTACTGCTGTATATATTTTATTAAGTAAATCCTCATTATCCTTTATATTTTTATCTATGTTCTTCAAATCATTTTCTAGTTCCTTGGATAAACTCGCAATTTGGCTCTTTATTTGCAACAGTATTTCCTCTACTGTTCCTTTAACATCCATAGGAGCATTTACTCTGTTCCAATTTAAAGATTTCAAGAGTTTTGTATTCTCATCTTTGAGCTTTTTAGGATAAATAACTATATACATATCCTCTACCGAAGACTCTATTATACCTATTTTCAATGCAATAGCAGTGATATTCTCATAATTTCTTTTCATTCTTATGTTATCCTCATAAGATAAGGTTCCTATTTCATAATCGAAATAATTCAAATCAGATAATTTTCCAAAATCCAAGCTCTTGTCTTTTATATTGTCAACATTTTTTTTAAATTCCGAAAGTTCAGAGATTCTTTTCTTCTTAAAGCTGATTTCTTCAAGCGTGCTTGCCATTTCTTCATTAATTTTTTGAAAATTTTGTGATAAACTATCAAAAGTGTATTTAAAATTTTCTATATGTTTTTTATAGACCTTTAATTCTATACCGGCAGTTTGGCATAGCTTTTCTATAGAAGTCTCCATCTCGCTATATTTTTTAATCATTTCATAGCTGTCAACATTTTTAAAATAATTAGATTCTGGTGCAAAAGCTTCATACTCATGTATCATGTAGTTGTCATCATATGTGTTGCTTTTCTCAAAATCGAGGTGAGCACTTTCTGACAAAACAATCTGCTTTAAAATATTGTGCATATCATTAAGTGAAGCTACAATTTTAATTAACACCATTTTTTCTATTGCCATTTTTTCCCTCCTTATACAGTACTAATCCTTGATTAGTATAAGTATTGATTTGCGTTTACAAAACGCTATTTATGCAATTCGTGTTAGATATTTCTCTAAAATTTCTACAGGTACTTTATATTTTATACCTTCTGTCATAATAATAAAGTCCTTGAAAATTATCTCATTTGTATAGTAATAAGCAAGAACAGTTCCAATAGATTTTTTATTTCTATCTATTTTACTGAGATATTTTAAAAAGTACCTATCCATGTTTATACCTATTTCACTATCTTCTGAAACATCAAATACATCATATTTTCTTAAATATTTATGTGCAAGTGACTTCATTTCTTCAGTCGATTTTGTATAGCACAGTTTTTTTAAGCCTTGATAATTAATTCTCTTACCGCCTGGCAGACAGTAAATCAGAATTTCCTGCGGTGAAATATTATAATATTTCATTCCTCGGTAAATCCACTGTACATTTTCAAAATCAATTTTAAACCCAAGTATGTCTTCAACTTCTATTCTATCTGCATAACTGAGATTTTTAGCCCTTTTGAATAAATTACTATACAAATACATCTGCAATTCCATTTCTATATGAAATTCTCTTTTGATTATATCCTCGTTAGAGAGGTTTCTGAGTTTTTCATAAAAAGAGCTTCCCTTTGAATTTGCTGCAAGATTTGCAGTAAGGTCTGCAATATTTGAAGAAGCTATTAGCTTATCAAATGCAAGTTCTGAGAACTTTTCAGAATGTACAAAATGCTTTCTTACATCATCCATGCTTTCATGCTGAGATACTTTTCTAATTACTAATATTAAATCTATCAATTCAAACTCAAACAACAATGTCTGTAAAAAGGCCTTGTATGGTCCGGAAAAATAATGAATTATTCTCTCCATTTCATCTACTCGAAGTCTACCAAAAGCCGTTTCAAGATCATCTCTGTGAATTTGGTGAGGCTCAACTCCTCTTAGAATTGTTTCAAATTCAGGTGAATCCTTTAATACAGATACGAGCTGTTCAACATTTTTACATTCAAGAACCCTATTCCAATTTTCTTCAATTAAAAGTTTGCTCATCATAGATTTAATTTTTGTATTGACTGCATCATATGCTACATATCTGCTCATATACTAACCCACTTCCAGTGTGTCCGATGGACTCACAGCAAAAAGTTTATTGAATACTATTTCTACTAACTTATCCTCAATTTGTGAATATTTTTCCTCCATATTATTAGTAAAAGTTTTTTGTGATGGTTGATTAATATTCGCTTCAGCTATCTGCGATAATATTTCTTCTGATTCTTTTTTAGCATTTTCAAGCATCGACTGGCTATACTGAGCTATTTTACTTTCAAATTCCTGCTTTTTAGTAGCTAAAAGCTCATCATTCTTCTTTTTATTTTCAAATGCCAATTGATCAATTTCAATAATTTGCTCTATTATATCCTTCAAGCTAATTCACATTCCTTTCTAATTTAGTACAATTTATTTTGTCCAAAATATATAAATATATTTAATTAATCCTTTTTATAAAGATTTTAATATTTAAACAAACACTATCTTACTCCTACTTGGAAGATTTTGCAAGATATATTTGAAAAATTTTTTTGTTATTTAATTAACTAAAAAAACATTGATTTAATGCGAGATTAACGATGTAAAATAAAAAAAGTATTTAATAATTACTCTGTAGGCACAGGGTAATTACTAAATACTTTTTGTTTTACGAAGTGTCAGCCATACTTGGCTATTGTTTATTTTTAGTTATATCTAAATTATAACATTTCTATTATAAAAATGCAATAAGTTATTATTCATTTTTTTCATAAGTACCGATTGACTTCGTTGTTTGAGAATTGTACAAATATAAAATCTCTATCATATATTGAGATATTTTTCAGATACAATCTATTAGTTTCTAGTTCTTAAAAAATATTTTGTATCTATATTGATAAGGGTCTAAATATGATTTGACCTATCTATGTCCATCTACTTTAGCTATTATAAATCCAAGATATGTACATGTTCCTTGAGTTAATGTTTTGTCTGGAACACTAAACCCACACTTTCTATAAAAGTCATAATTATTACTAGTTGTATGAGCAAACCAATTACCATGTGGTAATTTTTGCACGCATAATTGAACTAATTTTTTTCCTATTCCTTTTTTTTGATATTCCGGAATTACAATTAGGTCTGTTAAATCAGCAAGTGCTATTTTATCAGATATAACTCTTACCATGGCGACCATCTCATCCTTATCCCAAACTGTATAGGCCCATGCAGAGTTCTCAAAAAATAATTGATACTTTTCTTCTTGCCAGCTTGGCAGGTCATTTGAGCTCCAACCAACACTAGTATATAGCTTTTTTATCTTTTCAGTTGGAAGATTATTTTTACCTTCTCTTATCACTAATCCATTAAAATATTCGTACATTTTTTACCTCTCTGATTTCTTTAATATGTTCTTTGACATAACATATCTTTGTTCACTGCGTCACTACCCGATACCATAGATAGACCGTCTTGCTGGTAGTCACATCAGTTGAAAGGATGTGGTCTGATTTTCTTACTTGATGTTCCAACTAATACCCTTGTGTAAACAAGTTGGTAGAGGTTGGTATTATATCATACTCCAAAGGCTTCCTTAAATTAAATTTACTATACCAATAATGCCAAACATAGCAAATCCTAAACTTGCAGCACAAATAGAAGGAACTTCATAAAACCACTCTTTTTTAATAGCTCTTAAAATCCAACCAATAATTTGAAATATAACAGGATTAAGTAGTATAAACCAAATTGGAACATTTAGGAGCTTCATAATAATTGCATAACAAACTATTGATGTAGGAAACAGCATTAAAATTAAGTACAATACAAAGAATGGTATTTTTACTATATTAAATGCTTGAGATATTGTTCTGTCAGCAAGTTCAAAATTGTTACTTTTCATTATTTCTTTATAAATAATAGGAATTACACAAATAAAAGTATGTATAAAAAAACCTCCCATTGCTCCAATAAATATTGATAACTTCAAGGTATATCCTAATATTTCATTATGTATACTAATTTGATTTCCCAATGATATTATACCCATACTATACATAGGTACTGCAAGCATTACAATAATGCTTGAAGATATAAAACGCCAATTTGGCATCTTTTCCCAGTTTGAATCTAAAATTTTCTTTGATCCACACTTTTTATTATCCTTTCCTTTAATATCTAATAGCATATCAGCTATAGCACATAATATGCCGCCAACTACTCCAATAACGGATAAAGTTATATTCATATTTTTTTCACTTCCTATTTAATATTATAAAATTCTATATTTATTAAGTTATTATTGACCTCAAAATTACTCTTTGAAATGATATGATAATTTACTCTAAGGTCCTTATGTTCATGATGTCGCTGAATCGAACCAAAAAACTTCTCCTTCATCAGAAGATGTTAATGTTCGTAGAGAACAGGAGTACTTCGTTATGTGATGCTACACCCTAAATTTGCCAATGTTTATAAGATTATACCCATTACCTATACTTACTTAAAAACTCCAAACAATATTGTTCCAATTGTTTTAAGCCTTCTGGTTCTATTGGAAAATGTCCTGCTCCATTTAAAATCTTTAGTTCTTTTTCACAAGATAGTTGGTCAAAAAATAATCGACTCAAAGATACATCAGTCCACTTATCATTTTCAGGATGCACAAGCAAAAATGGACATTTGTTAAATTGATTAGCTTCTATTTCTATCCTCGGATTAAGCATTGTATACAAAAATTCAAGAGTTACTTTTACACCAGAAGATTTCTTGTCTCGCATGAGCAAATGAGCAAGTGTTTCATTGTTTACAATTGCACTCATATTGCAAACATGTTTCATTTGAATTTTTAAATTATAAAATGGTTTGTAAAATAACTTTAAGAAGAATTTTCCCAGGCTTGCAACAAGTGGATTGCTTGCTGTATTCTTTGTTACTGTTGGAATCCGTTGATCTAATAAGCATGTTACTAACACACCATTAATCCCATCATAATTACAAGCAATTTGGTATGCAAGCATTCCTCCTGCACTTAATCCAAATAGAAACAGAGGAATATTGCTTTTTTTAAAATGCTCGACGATTTTCACTCCATAATCCACCCAAGTCATATATGATACTCTACCTGTATATTCAGTATATCCATAAAAAGGTAAATCAGGACAGATTACTTCATATCCCATTTTGCATAATGGTACAGCAATAAAAGATAGTAATCTTCCATTTCCACCGACACCATGAAAAAGAATAACTGTTGCTTTTGGGTTTTCAGCTTTATAATAATCAATATGTATTTTTATGTTATCAAACTCAACAATAAATTCGTGGGGCACGTTATATTCTGTTAACCTATTTTCAACAGGTAGAAAGCTTTGAATACTTCTCCATGTATTATCCTTTTGATAGTTCATATTTTTTTCCCCTATTATATAGTAATATATGCTTGTAAAAATAGTGTGCAATGTTACATAATCTCTCTGTGTTCACGATGTTACTGAACCGGACAGAATAGCTAAATCGTCTTGGCTGTACACACCCGGTGAAGTGATGTGGTCTGACTTGCCTCTTGACGCTTCCCCTAAAGCCCTTGAGTGGATGGTGCTTTTCACATACTTCTACTTCTCAATTCCTGATTAAAAAAGATATTATTCTTAAAATTATAAAAATAATAGGACCTAAAGTTACCAATAAACGCTTCTTTAAACTTGCGTCTACATGGGGATTTGTTTTTATCTTATAACTACTCCATAATAAAATTATCGATAATATAATACCAACAGGAATCACTATATATGCGGAATTACAACGCATTATAACAACAAAACCAAACACAACTCCAAGAGCTACAGGAATCTGTAGCGACTGATTACTGATCTTCTTTATGCTTTTAATCTCAATCCATTCTGATAAGGATTCTTTCAGATTTTCATACCATTCTATGACTGCTGGGATGTAAATGTATTTGTTATCATTGTCTGTTCTAATAGTAATCCCTTTTTTGATTACTTGAGTTATAATTGTTATTTCAGACTTTGATATTTCTATTACAGGAGTGTTTTTCTGGTATTTCTTTATAGAATCCTCTAACAACTCAATTTTATATGAACTTATGGAGTCATTATTAATCTTAATACCAAGGCGTAAGCCTATAAAAATTGATAAGAAGCTTATTATTATTACTATAGGGAGTACATTGTATGCGTTACTATTGCTAGCTGTTTGAAATAAACCTATATAAATTCCTGCTATCAATGCAATTAAAATAATAGGTAAAGCTCTTATTAAAGTTTTTCTCTTCTCAAAATCAATCTGCTTTTCTGGTAACCTGAATTCTTTCATCTAATCCTCATCCTCTCTCAATTTTATCTTTACCTTTTACTTAAACATCTTTCACATAATGTCTCTGTGTTCACTACATTATATCATCAGACAATCAGAGGTGGTCCATAAAAATGATGATATAATGTCGTCTGACTTGCCCTCTTAATGTTCCACCTAATACCCTTGCGTAAACATGTTGTTATCTTCTGTCTTTAAAACAACATTTATTACTTCAAATAAATTTTTTAAACATTAATTCTTGTAACCATTATATTTTGGCCACTTATTCCACCTTGTTCCATCATTCCTATTTTCATAATCTATTTAGTACATTCTAGATAAACTGACTCTGCTCCATCTTCAACAAAAAATTCTTTAATCTTAAAACCTGATTTTTTTAAACCCCTTAATGATCCAATATTACTTGAATATGTAAAGGCACCTATTTTGTCGATATCATATGTATCAAAGCAAATCATTGTAAATTTCTCAATGACACTTGTTCCAATTCCTTTATTCCAATATTTTTTATCAAATATTACTATACTAAGCATAGCCATTTTCTCAACCATTTCATCAATTCCATAAATCCAAATATCTCCAATATAGTTGCCATCTACATAAATGACTTTACCAAAACTTGATGAACCAATTTTTTTGTCTCTTCAAATAAACGCAAAGCCTCATTGAGTGTATTATTTGAAAATGGAAATAGTTTTTTAATTTCTTCATCTTTAGTAGCTACCCAAAAATTAACAACATGCTCTTCTAATCTATCAAGTAATTCTACATTCATTCTCCGCTCCTATGATATATATTTAATCGACTATTGCCTTACGAAAACTAATAGCTAAAGATTGCAAATAACGGTTCTGTGTTCACGACCTCACTGAACCGGACCCCATAGCTAGACCGTTCTGGCGGTGGTCACGCCTGGTGAAGTGAGGTGGTCTGACTTGCCCTATCAACGTTCTCTCTAAGACCCTTGCGTGAACATGTTGTTATCTGTATGAGCAATATAACCTTCATGACTTTCTAAAACACTAATTTTTATCAATATTTACTTTATTTAATTTTTGCTTTACTTTGGAATTATTAACAAATAACTCAACAATAAATTGAAATTTATCCCTCACAACTATATATTTTTTTTCATATAATAACGTTTATGCTCTTTTGGACAATCATCCAATATTCCAAAGACTTCATATCCCTGTTTAATATAGAAATCCTTTGCTTGAAAATCAAAAGTATCTAGGTGAATTAAATTGCAGCCTTTTTCTTTCGCAATTTTTTCTATTTCATTTAAAAGTATAGACCCATACCCTTCTTTTCTATATTCTTCTTTAACCCATAAAACATCTATATACAAGCAATTCCAACAGTATAACAAACTATTTATTCCTGCTAACACCACCCCACTTACATCTTTTATTACTCTATTAATTGAAATAAAAGATGGTTCTTGAGTAAATGGTACTTTTAATAAATTATATTTAATTATTCCATCATCAATTAATTCATATTCCTCTCTTGTACTTTGTTCAATAACATAATTTGTCATATTAACTTTCCACCAACTCAATTCATATATTTTTTCTACGTTTTATCTTATAATATAATTTTCATAACTTTAATTAATATTTATCTATAAATATTCTATTCTAACTTAATACTTACTTTAATAATTTTAAATTTTGTTAAACTTGACCACAAAGTTATTCTCTGAAATTATATTGTTCTTTCAGATAACGGTTCTGTGTTCACGATGTTTTATCATCAGACCCCCAGCGACTTTCTCCTCTGGTCGATGATAAAATGTGGTCTGACTCACCCGCTAGACGTTCTCTCAAAGACCCTTGCGAGAACATGTTGTTATGTATAGTGCCTGTCACTTTGAAGCTAAGCCTAAATATATACATATAAACCTTTTACAAAGATTTATCTTATACTATGATATAACCTAAAAGTTATGCTGTTTATTCGATACTGATACTTTCTATAATCCTATTTATAGCAGTTTCCCATGGTCTTGATTCAATAACTTTAATCCCTAATTTTCCACAAGTATCATTCAGCCATTGTCCATACTTAGCACTAATATCAGCTCTAAAATGTTGCAATTCGCCACCTTCTCTGGCGAGATAGTTTTTAAGTATTTGTTCTTTATCGGACTCATATATATATACCTTTTTTACCTTTTTATCTTTGAAAGATGTAATAAGTTCAGGGTGTATAAAATCACCTTCAATAATAACCGGTACGTCAGCTTCAATATGATTATCAACAATTGCCTTTAATCCTGAAATCATTTCTTTACTTACGTCAATAAGCCACTTTACATTGCCACTTACACTAACATCCTTCCAATTTACTCCAGTACTCCAATAATGTATTGCTGGAAGAACTTCTTTCGTTGTCATCGCTTTTACTGATTGGCAAATATCATCTACTTCAATTACATTCACATTATAGAAACGAGCTAACTCATAGGCAATACTTGACTTTCCCATACCTGAAGCTCCACCTATTAACAAGACTGTCCAATTTCTGTTTTTGTTCAATTTATCACCCTCATTCTAAATAATCTATGTATCTTATAATACCTAACAAGACATAATTCCTATATTCTTTTAAGTTTCTAATATATTTTAGCGCCCTGACACACTATTTAGCAGGCATTGCATATAACGTCTCTGTGTTTACGACGTCGCTGAACCGGACAGCAAGAGCTAGACCATCCTGGCGGTGGTCACACTTGGTGAGGTGATGTGATCTGACTCGCCCTCATGATATTCCCTCTAAGACCTTTGCGTGAACATGATGTTATGAGATGTCAAAACAATATAATTTAGCAGAAACTTAAAAATTAATATTAATTCATACTTAAATTTTGAACCAACTCATATAAAAGTCCTGATGAATAAAAGAGCGATACTAACACTAAAATAGAAATAATTACAGTAATTCTTTTTCTGTTACAAAATATCTTATCGAATATTTTCATTAATTTATATGTTACCTTATTAGGAAAATTTATAAAAACATTAAAACTTATAATATGTATATATGCTGCTACTAATATTAGATTAGCTAAAATTATTAAAATAGCTCCGCATATATAATAAATTATTCTTGCGTAATCAAATAATCCATTAGTTATGCTGACATTTTGCTTAGTCATCAAAATAATTGATATTATATTAAAGAATGTTATCGAAACTGTTACTATAATCCAATACTTAGACAATCCATCCAGAGAATTTCTTAGACATAAAACAAGGCCAAATATAGTTGCACTAATAATTATTATTGCTGATAAAATAATAAATAAATTAATTATCTCAACATGATATTTATTATAAAAAACAGTCAATGCAAAAAAAGTAATTAACAAAATAAATAAAGATTCATTATTATCATTATTGTTATTTATATTAGTTTTACTTTTTTTCTCATTACTTCTATACACAACTTCATGTTGTATTATATATTCTCGAATATATATTATTTTAGTTTCATTTGACCTAATGCTATTGGTAGGCTTTGAAAGTATAAAACCAAGAACTGCACTAAAAACAGCAAAAAATGTGTTCATTAAAATTGTTGGCATATCAAATAAAATCTCCATATTATCCTCCAAAAAATTAATTTCTCAGTTATTATAAATTAACTTATCTATATTTTCATTCTATATAATTCATTAACTAAAATTCTCAACCACGTAATTTTGATTTCTCATAACAGTTCTGTATTCACGACGTCGCTGAACAAGGCAGCAAGAGCTAGACCGTCTTGGCGGTGGTCACACCAGGTGAAGTGATGTGGTCTGACTTTATCTATCAGCATTCCATCCAAGACCATTGCGTTAACATATTGTTAGGCATAGCTTTTTAACTAATTTGAATTCTCGAAACCATCCAATGTCATACCATTTTTTAGCTTCCATTCTTTTCTTCCATTTACGGATGAATTACGTACAACTGAACTGGCTGCTAAAGGCGAAGCAAATGCTACATCCTTATTTAAAACTAAAAACACGTCATCATCAGATGGTTTAAAATAGTTTTCTATTTCTAATTATTTTCGTATTTTTATATAATTAACTATTAACACTATCCTTTCGTATAAATGAGCCTTCTAACAAAATATAGTTTCCATCTTCGATTAATAATCTGGCAACCTTACTTTTAACTCCTTTTCCTCCAGAGACAGTTAATTCAAATATATTCATATCATTACTTGCAGCAGTTTCTTTAACTGGTTCATTAACTTTTGTAAAATCAAATGTTCCAAGATTTTTTAATAAAAAAATAATATTTTAAGTACTTCTATTATAAAAATGAAATACGTTATTTTTCATATGCAAAGTCTTTATTGTGGCTTCTTCTATTTTATTAGCATCTCTTTCACTACAGAAAATACCATCCTTTATTTACCTACAAAAAGTGAAGCCTAATTTTTCAATAGGCTTAATAGATTTCTCATTATCAATATAAATACAAGCACTTATAATTCTTACAAAAATCCACCAATGCTGTGATTTTGTCTCATGTTGCATATAAAAATCAGTAATTTCATCAGCTATGTCGTTATCTAATTATATATTTCTTTTAAAACAATTTCATCTTTGAAGTATTCTCTTATAGCTTTTATTGCAAAAGCTCTATGATCTATTCCGGTTAAAAAAATAATCCTTTGTCCTATATTATTCTTAATTATATTAATAATATTTTTACTTATTTGTTTATCCCTTTCTATATAAAAACTACTCATCTTTTCAAAAGGTGTATCCTTAAACATTTCTTCAAGCTGATTATACAATACATCAACTAATAAATCATACTTTCCATTATTACACTCCTCTGATGTATGATTTATTATTAAAGGTATCCTAATATTATCAATTATTTTAATCATATTTTTTTCTTTAACATATCCATCTATTGAATCAAATTGTTTTTCCAATGTTTTTACATCAAGAGTTTCAAAATACTTGTCAGGTATTAGCTTATCTTTTATAGTGTCTCCCAACCAATCAAAACCATAAATTTTACAATCGTCTTCATATCTGAATTTTGCTTCAATCATTTCATATGGATAATACTTTTCTAAATATTTTCTTTGTTGTAATATATCTTCATTTCTAATTTCAACACCAATAATATCTGGCTTATACTTATCAATAATTAAAAATATATCATCATAGCTATAAAATTTATTATCTTTATGTATTCCATGTAATGTTCCTAATATCATTACTTCTGTTTTTTCTGTCTTCCTCACAATAACCACTCTCCTTAATAATATTATTGAAATTCTTTCTACATTCTTTTGTATATCTTACCATAATATCATAAAACTTTCCATACCTTTTTTACATTTTTACCTTTTTACGACAAGCTAAAAAATCCCTGCAATACAAAAGTACTACAGGGATATATATTTAATAAAATCAAATTTCTACTTATTTTCCACAGAAGCCTTTATAAAATCTCTAAACAAAGGATGACTTCTTGTTGGTCTTGATTTAAACTCTGGGTGGAATTGTACTGCCACAAACCATGGATGGTCTTTTATCTCTACAATTTCAACTAGCTTTCCATCAGGTGATAAGCCTGTTATCTCCATGCCATTTTTCTCTACAATTTCTCTGTAATCATTATTGAACTCATATCTATGTCTATGACGCTCACTTATAAGTTCTTCATTTGCATAAGCTAGCTTTGCTTTTGAACCGTCCTTTAATTTACATGGGTACTGTCCAAGTCTCATAGTTCCGCCCTTGTTTTTTATATTGACTTGGTCATCCATCAAATCTATAACAGGATAAGATGTATTTGGATTTAATTCTGAGCTATGAGCATCCTTATAGCCTATTACATTTCTTGCAAATTCAACTACAGCCATTTGCATGCCTAGACAAATTCCAAGGAAAGGTATTTTATTTTCTCTTGCATATTTAGTAGCAAGAATTTTACCCTCTATACCTCTATCTCCAAAGCCTCCCGGAACTAATATACCATCACAGTCTCTAAGTGTATCTTGATAATTACTTTCATTAAGCTCGTTGGAATGAATCCATCTTATGTCTACTTCTGCACTATTCTCAATTCCTCCGTGCTTTAAACTCTCAGCAACTGAAAGATAAGCATCTCTTAATTCTGCATACTTGCCTACAAGCCCTATTGTTACCTTATGCTTTGTATTTTTAGAAGCATGTACCATATTTTTCCATTCAGTTAAATTTGGCTCATTGCACTCTAATTTTAGTTCTTTACAAACTATATTAGCAATTCCTTCATTTTCCAATAGTAAAGGAATATCATACAGGCTCTCAGCATCAAGATTTTGTATAACACTTTTTTTATCAACATTGCAAAACAAAGCAATTTTACTTTTTTGCTCGTCAGATAATTCAAGCTCTGTACGACAAACCAAGATATCAGGCTGAATTCCAACGCTTCTAAGTTCCTTAACGCTGTGTTGTGTTGGTTTAGTTTTAAGCTCTCCAGCCTTGCTAAGATATGGCAACAATGTAACGTGAATATAAAGCACATTCTCCTTGCCCACATCAAACTTTATCTGTCTTATAGCTTCTATGAATGGCAAGCTTTCTATATCGCCAATAGTTCCCCCAATTTCAGTTATAACAACATCTACATCCTGAACAGATTGTGCTCTATAAACCATGTCCTTTATTTCATTAGTTATGTGAGGTATAACCTGAACTGTAGCACCTAAATAATCTCCGTGTCTTTCCTTATTTAAAACAGACCAGTATATCTTTCCACTTGTTATACTGCTGTATTTAGTAAGATTTATATCCACTATTCTCTCATAATGTCCTAAATCTAAATCTGTTTCTGCTCCGTCGTCCGTAACAAAAACCTCTCCATGCTGATACGGGCTCATAGTTCCTGGGTCTACGTTTATATATGGGTCAAATTTCTGTAGAGATACCTTTAACCCCCTTGATTTTAATAATAGACCTAAAGATGCTGCTGTTATTCCTTTACCAAGTGAAGATACAACTCCACCTGTTATAAAAATGTATTTTGCCATTCTTGATTTTTTTCCTCCTGTATGAATTGTTGTTTAAAATAAGAAAGTTAAGAATTTTCTTATTAAAAAATAAAAAACAGAGAATAAAAAAGGGGTTTTTTTTTTTAATCTCTGTTATGAGTTTTAAAATTAATTATTTTATTTGATGTATGCAACACGAAAGCACACATATTTTTTAATTTATAAAATGTTTGACATAATACGAACATTTACTAAATCATTTTATACCAAAACTATATAAAGGTCAATAGTTTTTTTATTGGAATTTTTTACTATTTTATTGTAAACTTTTTCCATATAATTATCTTGCTTTAAGGCCCTAAGGTTTAAAGTTTAACTCTACGATTTTGTTTTATTTTGCAAATATCTCATTCCTAAATTAGTTAATGTCGAGCCTTGTCTTCCTCTTTTTTTACTTAGATATCCTTGCTTTTCCAGCATATTTAATCTTGTTCTTACCTGAGCCTCTGTCATTTTACAATTTAATTCTGTTAGCTTTGATGAAATTTTATCTCTGCCTGCTGAGAGATTATTATCTTGGAGCTCCTTTATAGCCATTAGAATACGCAGAGAATCAGGGCTTAAGCTTTCTACCTTTTCATTTGTATTATTCTCTGACATGCTGTCTAATTCATAATTTATATCGTTTATTCTTTCATCAAAAAAATTGCTGTCTGGCAAATCTGATAGCTTTAGCTCATTTGTACTGCGTACTGCCAGCATATATTGTACCGTGCTTTCTAGCTCTCTTATGTTTCCAAACCATTTGTATTTCATGAATTCA
>DCPV01000123.1:0-16855 GCA_002323775.1 Firmicutes bacterium UBA1535
TAGACGATATCAGGGAAGGGGCTATGGAAAAATCATGGTCGAATGGGCACTTGAATATATTAGAAAACAGGGTGCAAAAGAACTGACAATAGGTGTAAACAGATTTAATATATCTGCTCAGAGATTATATAAAAGCGTTGGTTTTAAAGATGATTTAGTTTATGAAGAAGGAATGTTGTTAAAAGTAATATTATAAAATATGTTCATAAAGAATTTTATAATATTTGGAGGTGTTATAAGTGAGACTAAGAAAGTTAGCTGGACTAAAATAAATTTACCTAGCTAAATAATGATTTTCCAAGATAGCTAGGTATTAAAACTAAAGGAGGCTATCTATGGCAAAAATAAATATAAATAATTTAACATATAGTTATAAGGAATATTATCAACCGATATTTTCGGATATAAATTTATCAATTGATACAGACTGGAGACTGGGACTAATAGGGCGAAACGGCAGAGGAAAAACAACTCTGTTAAAGCTTATTAATGGAGAATTAGAGCCGGATATAGGTCATGTCTCAAAAAATGTAAATACTGAATATTTTCCTTATTCTATAAATACCAAATATATCAATACACTTGATGTTATAAAAGAGAACATTGGACTGCTTAAAACAAGAGAGGATATAATGGACGAGATTATATCCTCCAATAATGAAAATAGATTTGAGGAATATCAAGAGATTTTAGATGAATACTCAGAGCTTGAGGGCTTTAGCGTTGAAGCAAACATAAAAAAGGAATTTTATTTGATGAATCTTTCAGAAAGCTTATTAGAACAGAATTTTGACACCTTATCAGGTGGTGAAAAGACTAAAATGCTTATAATTGCTTTGTTTTTGAGAAAAAATGCCTTTGTATTGCTTGATGAGCCAACTAATCATCTTGATAAAGAGGGAAAACAGGCTGTATTAAATTATCTTAGCCAAAAAAAGGGATTTATATTGATTTCTCATGACTGCGAGCTTTTGGATAATGTTGTAGACCATATAATTTCAATTAATAAGTCTGATATTTCGATAGAAAAAGGAAATTACTCTACATGGCTTGACAACAAGAATATGACAGAGCTATACGAGTTTAAGACCAAGGAAAGACTTGAAAGAGAAATAAAGGATTTAGAAAGAAATTCAGTTATGAAAAGAGCTTGGGGGAATATTGCCAACAAGGAAAAAGCAGAATTCAGAACATTCGGAAGAAGCAATGATTCAAGAGCTGCAAAATTTATGAGACAGGCAAAGGCCTCAGAACGCAATATCCAAAAAAATCTTGAACAT
Organism: Firmicutes bacterium UBA1535; assembly: GCA_002323775.1. Lineage (GTDB taxonomy): Bacteria > Bacillota > Clostridia > Tissierellales > Sedimentibacteraceae > UBA1535. The sequence goes on from DCPV01000123.1 coordinate 1,281, forward strand.
AAGAAAGGCTTGTTGAAAAATTATGAAACGGTTTCGGACTTAGACATAAATCAAAATACTTTAGAAGATGATGCCTTAGTTACCATTATTAAATTGTCTTTTAGATATTCAAATAAACTGCTTTTTAATAATTTAACCCTGCAAATAAGACAGGGAGACAGAATTTGGCTAAGAGGAAATAACGGAGTTGGTAAAACTACTTTACTAAAATTAATTTCCGGGGAAATAAGTTCAGAACAGGTACTCTATCAGGATAATATAAAAATTGCTCAAAGCTATCAAGAACCACTATGGCAGGAGGGCTTAGTAGATGAGCTGATTGATGACAGAGATTTCAAATATAGATTTTTTGATATATGCAAGCTTCTTGATATCAAGGTTTTTACGAAAGATAAGCCAATAGAAACATATAGCAGTGGAGAGAAAAGAAAAATAGACTTAGCAAGAGCTTTAGCGAGCGAAAATGATTTATTGCTAATGGATGAACCACTTAACTATATGGACACATATTTTAAAGAACAGCTTGAAAAGGCAATATTAGAATACAAACCAACATTAGTGTTTGTAGAGCATGACGAAAGTTTTGGAAAAACTATTTCCAACAAAATAATAAATTTGTAGCTTGGAAAAAGGCTCAATACAGTCACAAATGCTGTGACTGTGAGCCTAATAATTATAAGGTGAGTAGCAGGACAAACTGCTATAAAGAAAGGAAAATAAATTAAAATGATAACACTAAAAAAGATAGATGAAGATAATTATAGAAAAGTATTAGCAATAAAAATGAATGAAGAACAGAATAAATTTGTAGCACCTAATGTTGTTTCATTAGCTCAGGCGTGGGTTTATTATGAGACAGCGAGACCTTATGCTATTTATAAGGATGAGGAAGTAATTGGCTTTATGATGCTTGATTGGGACGAAAAAGAGCGAGAAGCAGGTATATGGCGTTTTATGATAGCAGAGGAACATCAAAACAAAGGATACGGAAGAAAAGCTATGGAATGTGCATTAGATATTATTAGAGAATCAAATAAGTTTGATTGCGTATTTCTCGACTATGTTCCTGGAAATGAGGCTGGAAAGCACTTATACGAAAGTGTTGGATTTAAAGCAACAGGTGAAATTGACGATGGTGAAATTGTTATGAAGCTTGATTTAGCTTAAAGCTAACTATAGTCAGGAGAATAAAAAATGATACACTTAGAAAAAGTTGATGGGAATAATTATAGAAAATTCATCAAGCTAAAGGTTAAGGATGAGCAAAAAAAATTTGTTTCAAACAACTCAAATATACTTGCTAAGGCATATTCATACTACAGTGATTCAATAGTATATGGAATATATAATGATGATATAGAGGTTGGGATTGCACTAGTCAGAGAATATTCAGATGATAATTGTTACATTTTTGACCAGCTGATGATTGACGAAAAATATCAGGGTAATGGCTATGGTAAAAAAGCCACAGAAATGATATTAGATGATTTAAAAAATAAAAATAAATATAATAAAATACTTTTGTGCTATGTAGAGGGTGATGAAGCGGCAAAAAATCTTTATTCATCATTTGGCTTTGAGCATACAGGCATCATAGAAATATGTGAAGATGGCACAAAAGAGATAGACATGGCTTTAAAACTCATATACTAACGGGGGATGACGCCTTAGTCGGTGATATGTATGTACACTTACTGCTGGATGATGGTTAATAGCTGTCATACATTGACCAATATAAATAAACAAAGTTGGTAACAGTTCGGATAAGAAGATAATTCCTTTGAAGCAGGAAGCAGAAGTATTCGTATAAAAATAACGGAGAATTTGTCACTACCACATAAAGCCCGAAAGAAAGAACAAACAGAACCCCGCTTTCTGATATTGAAAAAAATATCAGGAGGCTCGGTATGAGTAAGAAAAGTGAGAACAACGCATTTATATGTGTTAATTGCAAAAAGGAAGTAGTTCCTTTATCAAACGGAAGCTGTCGGAATCATTGTCCAGACTGCTTATGCTCTTTGCATGTTGACAATAAAATAGGAGACAGACAAAATTCATGTCACGGTATAATGAAGCCAACATGTGTTGAGTTTAATACAAAAAAAGGATATCAAATTGTGCATAAATGTGTGAAATGCGGATTTATAAGACTTAATAAAGTTGCAGAAGATACAGATATGCCTGATAATTTTGATTTAATTTTAAAACTTATGAGTAATAAAAATGTATTATAGCTATTGGTGATAATACACTAAAGAAACTATAAATAAATACAAAAACAGCATCTAAAAATGGGGTGAATGTTAATGAATAAATTTGGAATACAGTATTGGGGAGAAATTTTAGAAACCTCATTAGAACAAAATCGACATATTAATGATACAGTAGTCTAATGTAGGATTTATAAAAAGGAGAAAAAATGAATAATTTAATTGTAGAAAAAATAAATGAATTTATGGATTTGTATTGTAAGACTTGGCCATTTAGTGGTTCAATATTAGTATCCCAAAAAGGGCAAGCCATATTTAAGAAAGGCTATGGCTTAGCTAGCCATGAATACAACATCCCAAATACTGCACAAACCAAACATAGAATTTGTTCGATAACAAAGCAATTTACAGCTATGGCTATAATGATATTACAAGAAAGAGGATTGTTAAATGTACAAGATAAGGCTAATAAATACATGGCAGAGTACAAAGAGCTTGATGAAAGAATAACTATCCACCATCTTCTTACTCACACTTCTGGTTTGCAGTATTTGTTTGGATCAGATTTTGAAAAATCATTGAATAATCATTGAATAATCCAAAGCATAAGCACGAATATATGATAAATATGTTTAAGGATTTACCACTCTTGTGCGAGCCTGGACAAGCATGGAATTACTCAAACTTTGGATACTATTTACTTGGATGTATTATTGAGAATGTATCAGGTATATCCTATGATGAATTTTTACAACAAAATATTTTTAAACCATTAAACATGAATGATACAGGTGTAGAAAGAGATAAAAAAATTATACAAGGACTTGCTACTGGATATTATTTAAATGGTGATGAGATAATGCGACATAAATATATGAATGTAGACCTTGCATTTGGATCTGGAGACATATACTCTACAGTTGAAGATATGCTTTTATGGGATAAAGCATTATATACTGAAGAACTTGTTTCTAAAAAAACTCTTGATTTAGTATTTACACCATATGCTAATTCAGGAGAAACAGGTAGTGAGGATAATGATTATGGATATGGATGGTTTATAGAAAAAAATATGGACGAGATAGGATAAGCCACGGTGGTGGGGGTTTAGGATTTATAACTGAATTCCATAGATATGTTACTGAAGAAATAAGCATTATTGTATTAAGTAATTACGGGTTTACAGCAGTTTGGCGTATTTCAGAAATTATAGCAGCAATACTTTTTCAGGAGGAATATAGTTTTCCAAGTAAACCACTACAATATAGCTTAGAGCCTGGATTATACGAAAGCTATATTGGCACATATAAAGGTGATATTGAAAAGCTTGATGTTAAACAAGAGAACGGTAAAAAGTTTTTCGTTATAGATGATGAGTATGTTATACCCATGTTTCCTATTTCTGAAAACAGATTTCATCACAGCTGGATAGATGAGAGCTATGTATTTTCTAAAGATGAAAATGGAGACCTTTATTTCTGTGGTATAAAGAAAACAGACATATAAAGCACATTAATAAATTACAGTCCATTAGAGATTGATATCACTTCAACATCTGATAATATGTTCACGAAAGAGTGAATAGCGGAACATCATATTTCAATTATGGAGGAAAATATGAATAAATTAGAAAAAATTTCAGCTGTTAAACAACAGCTAATGATAAATTGGGAATGCTCAGAGGATATTTTCAGTAGCACAGAAAATATAATACTTAAATCTGATAAAAAATTTTTTGAGATGCTAACATTCGGAAATAACGCCGTAATTCGTGCAAACGAAAAAATTTATGAGTGGTGTAAGGATAAATTGCAAAACGAAGAATTTAAAAACATGATGGACGGAGATATATTGTTTCAAATTGAAAAAAAACTCCGAGAATTTGAATATGCACTTGCTGGTGAAAATGTAAGATACTTATACTTAAATCCCAATACAGAAATAGTAAAACCTGAAGGATTTTTGTATAAATGGTTTGAAAAAGAGGATATGCCTAAGCTCTATGAGAATAAAGGCTTTGACAATGCACTGAATTATAAGCGTGATATGCTGGCATATGGTGCGTATAAAAATGATGAACTTGTTGCATTAGCAGGGGCAGATGATTATATGGACAGTATGTGGCAGATTGGTATAGATGTATTGCCAAGCTACAGAAAAAGCGGACTTGCTACATATCTTGTAAAGGCATTGGCAGAAGAAATTGAAAACAGAGGGAAGATAACATACTATACAACGTGGAGTGGAAACATACCATCAACTAAAGTTGCACTTAATACAGGATTTTATCCGATATGGGTGTCATATCATGCAGAAAAAGCTTAAGGCAATATAGAAGGATATAGTTATAAATTTGCAATTAAATAAGAGGATAGTAATTAATTATATGAAAAAATATAAAAAATCAGAGTTGGATGCAGCTTTACAAGCAGTTGAGGAGGGCGCATCTCACAAAGAGGTGGCGAATGGCAGTTTAAATAAAAGCATTATTGCCAGAGAAATGAGAAAAAGAAAAAATGAAAAAGGCAGAATAGCAAAGCAAAAAAATGTAGATAAAGTATATGAAGATGCACTGAAATATTATGAAATAAGCATTAAGAAGAACGAATAGAAAAATTATTGTTGAAATAAAAACAATTTTTAATCAACATATAATTAAGGAGAATCAACAATGATTACGTATAAATCAATAAAATCAGAATTTCTACGACATAATGAAGAAATCCCAATGAAGGTGTATGTTACAAGTGAATATAGAATTGAAAAGATTAATAATGGTTTAGGGGGTTTTTTATTTAAAGAAGTTCCCGTTTCACCATATACAATTGATTTTGGAAAGCACGCTATAATGTCTGAATTTGAAAAAGAATTTGATATATCAAATTGGAAGTTTTTCATGGCATTTGATGATAATAAGCCTGTAGGAGCTGCTACCATAGTATGCAAAACTCCGGAGGTTAGGATGCTTGAAGCAAGAGAAGATTTATGCGTTCTTTGGGATATTCGTGTCATAGAGGAATATAAACACAAGGGAATTGGTCAGGGCTTATTTGATGCTTGCAAGAAGTGGTCTAAGTCTCAGGGATATAAGCAAATGAAGATTGAGTGCCAGAATGTTAATGTTCCGGCGTGTAAATTTTATCATAAACAAGGTGCAGTATTATCTATGGTAAATGAGTATGCTTATTATGATGATGAAGAAAGTAAGAATCAGATACAATTTATTTGGTATCTTGACTTATAAGTGTATACAAAGAGAGGAATGTGGATTAAAGTGAGTAACAACAATTGGATTAACTGTGAAACATCTAAATTAACAAAACAGGAAAAAAGTTTTGCTATATATATGTTGAGTAAGATTAATCGTTCTGCTAAGAAAATTTTTGAACAGGCATACGAACAGCAGCTTTTAAAGGAATACTTGATATATGATGATAAGGACAACAGAGGAGTTATGACGGTTATTGAGGATAAGGATTACTATGCTATACAAATTTCATTTGAAAGAGATATCAATAGTTTCAATATCATCAAGCCAGTACATGATAAGATTGAATCAATTATTTTGATGAAAGGCAATAAGGATTTATATTTGAACATAAATGCTTATAACAATACAATTGTAAATTATTTCAGAAATTATGGCTTCACACAGGATTCCTATGGATTTGAATATAGCATGAATAAAACAGCTGAGAAAATTAACGAGCTTTATAATTTTAAACTTGATGAGGGATTATCATTTAAAAAATTTGAAAACAGCGAGGCTCAAAATTACTTAAATTTAATAGAGGATTCTTTTATGGAGCAGGATTTAATGTGCGGTGAAAAAAGCGAGCTAGGCGAAAATACAGTGTCATGGCTAAAAAAAGCTGATGAAAACAATGGTTTTGGTGCTTTGTGGAAGGATGATTGCTTAATCGGGCTATACGTATTGGACGGAGAATACATAAGCAATATCGCCGTATTATCGGAATATAAGGGTAGGGGCTATGGAACTTTAATGCTTAATCATTGCCTAAAAGATATTTTTATAAATAAAGAATACAATGATACTTATTTATACGTATATTCTGTAAACATAAAGGCACAAAAAATGTATTTGAAAAATGGATTTGAAGTGAACGCATTTTATAGCGAAAACACTTATAGCAGAGTTTAACAATATTTTCAATATTGTCAGAATAAATTAGTTTATTATTTTAAAAACAGGAGAGTGATAACAATTAATATTAATATTAGAAGTGAAAAATTAGAAGATTACAACAGTATAGTAAATTTGAATTATAATTCATTCAATGAATGGCATCCAAGAAACTATAAAGCAGAACCACTCATAGTATCTGCTTTACGTCATAGTCAATATTATGACAAGGACTTGTCAATTGTTGCCGAGCTTGATGGACATATAGTAGGACACGCTTTGTTTTCAATGTTTCCATTAATTGTGATGAAAGAAAAAAGAATGGGTGCATTTTTAGCACCGATATGCGTTGATACCAAGCTTCAAAAGCAGGGTATAGGAAAAATGCTTATCGAGGAAGGTCATAAAAGACTTCAGGATAAAGGCGTTTCAGTAGCGTTGTTATGTGGACATGAGAATTATTATCCGAAATTTGGATATGAAAATAAGACGTTTGCAGTATCAGGAGTGCATGTTTCCATAGATGCAGAAAACATAAGCACAGAAAATATAACTGAGAGGTCAATTAAAAACACGGATTTAGAATGGATAACGAAGCAATGGAACAACCTTCATAAAGATGACAGATTAGCCTTGTATCCGGGTGACACTATCAGCCAATGGTTTAATCACTCGCTGATTTATCGTTCGTCAATGATATATAAAGACAACACCCTGTTGGCTTATGTAAGATATAGAAATACATATCCTTTGGAAGTAAAGGAATTATTGACAACAGAGGATAACGCCGAAAAAATAATTGCATACCTAATGAAAGAAAACCTTAAACGTACAAAAGGTGATGTTATATTATCATTATCTTTTGAAAATGCGTCAAAACTACTTAAAAATAATGAATATTTAAAAGCAGAAGAAAAAATAAGTACTAACAATGCTTTTATGATTAAAGTAATAGATAAAAGTGATAATTTAATAGCTAAGTACCTTCAAGAAGCAAAATTAAATACTGAAAACTTAGGTATATTAACATTTCCGCCTGTGCTGGAAATTGATGATTAAACAATTGATGTATAAAGATTAGGAGATATAGGAATTGAACAAACAATTATTAAAACTTATGCAAAGACCTCAGTTATATGAATTGTCGTCAGATAAATTCTGGAATGACGAGCATATTTCAAAAGGGATGCTTGAGGCTCATCTAAATAAAGACTGGGAAGCCGCAACCAGAAAATATGATTTTGTTATAAATTCAGTTGAATGGATTAGCAGCATTGCTTCGCCATCACTAAAAAACAAGCTGCTTGACCTCGGATGCGGTCCGGGAATATACACAGAATTATTAAAACGCAAAGGCTATGATGTTACAGGAGTTGATTTTTCAGAAAGGTCTGTAAATTATGCCAGAGAAAGTGCAAAAAAAGAAAATTTAGATATTACATATATCTGCCAAGACTATTTAGAGCTTGATTTAGAAGAAAAATTTGATGTAATAACTTTGATTTACTGCGACTTTGGAGTACTATCGGATAAAAACCGCAGACTATTGCTTAAAAAAATATATTCTATGTTAAAGCTTGATGGAATTTTAATTCTTGATGTATTCACTCCTTTAGAGCATGAAGGTAAAAAAGAGTATAAAAACTGGAGTTATTCTAACAATGGAGGCTTTTGGTGTAAAAAACCACATGGACTCTTAGAATCATTTTACAGATATGAAAATAATACAGTTTTAAATCAATCAATTGTTTTAACAGAAGACGAGCTTAAATTCTATAACATATGGGAGCATATGTTTACATGTGATGATATATTATCAGAGCTAAAAGCGGTGGGTAACTGGAACGTTGAACTATACAGCAATGTTGTGGGTGAAAAATATTCTGATGACAGTAAAGTTTTATGTGCTGTTGCCAGAAAAGTGTAAATACTTTTCCATGTTAAACTTACTGAAAATTATAAAAAGGGGATATAAAATGATTGAATTAAAAGATGTAACATTTGAAAATATTAATCAAATTTTAAGTATTAAATCAAAATTTAGCCAAAGAAAATTTGTTGAAAAAGCTGCTCACACAATTGCTATGGCTTACGTGGGCATTAACGAGGGGTATCCGGGATTTTTATCTGCAATATACAGTGATAATGTGCCGGTAGGCTTAATTTTAATTGGGATAGCTCCTGTAGCTGAGCATGAACCAGAAGTGCTTAGAAGATACGAATATGTATATAGAATATTAGGGTTTTTGATTGATAAAAATTATCAAAACCAAGGTATTGGCAAACGTGCGTTAAAACTTGCGATTGAAAGGATAAAAGAACAGCAATATGAAAAACCTTTACCTATAGCATTAGAGTGTCATATGAAGAATAAGAATGCCTTATCTTTGTATGAATTCTTTGGATTTAACAATATAGGCACAACGGGTGATAATAATTACATATTAGCTCAATTGTCGTAGAAATATATGATTAAGGGGGTGCCGATTGAATACATTAGAAGCAATTTATAAAAGAAGAAGTATAAGAAAATTTACTGACGAGCCTGTGAGTGAAGAACAGGTTGATATATTACTTCACGCTGCATTTTCAGCGCCAACGGCAGCAAATGTTCAGCCATGGGAATTTATCGTTATAACTGAAACTGAAATAATGGAAAAACTAAAAGAAAAATTTATTTTCGCACGTTATAATGCTCCTTGCGCTGTTGTTGTATGCGGAAATATGGACTTAGCATTTAAGGGACAGGGAAAAGATATGTGGGTTTGTGATTGCAGTGCCGCTATAGAAAATATGCTCTTGGCGGCTACAGATATAGGTCTTGGAACTGTATGGATTGGAGTATATCCGATAGAAAGCAATATAAGACCTGTTAGAAAACTACTGGATATACCTGATTATGTAATTCCCTTATCTATAATTTATATCGGACATCCCGCAGAAGAAAAAGAGGGCAGAAGCAGATACAACGAAAAAAGAGTATATTGGCAAAAGTACGATTCCGGTCGTAAGCATAAAACAAAGGATAAACCTATAATAGGACATTATTAATATAAAATCCGTAAAATCGTGGGGATAGAATTAGAAATTAATATATATGAAAGAGAGAAATTAAATGGAAAATTTTAAAATTTTAAAGATGGAAAGCAATATGATTGATGAATGTATTGATTTATATATTAACACCTTTACTAAAGAACCGTGGTATGATGTATACGAATCAAGAGATCAAGTAGTAAATTTCTTCAAAAACCATTTTGAAAACAATTATTTTTGTGGTTATGTAGGAATTTTAGATGAAAAAATTGTAGCGTTAAGCATCGGTATGAAGAAACCATGGATAAAAGGTATGGAATACTATATTGATGAATTTTGCGTTAGCTATGAATTGCAAGGAAAAGGAATTGGAAGCAGATTTTTAAAAGAAATAGAAAAAGATATTAATCAATCAGGGATGAACGCTATAATTTTATTAACAGAAAGAGACTATCCTTCTGAAAAATTTTATAAGCATAATGGTTTTGAAGTATTAGGCGATTTAATTATTATGGCAAAATAAATTACACGACAGAATAGATATATGTTTTAGCAAAACTAAAGAATATAGAAAAGTAAAATTACCTAAAAATAGGATTTAAAATATAATTATGAGAAGTAAAAAGATAAGAATGAGTAAAGTCAAAAGACCAGCAACAAGCTTCTATTATAGAATAAATAAAAAGGAATAATACATATGAAAATCGGTAGAGTAGTGAGAGTCATTAAAGATAATAGTAGAAAAGAAATTTTTAATTGTACAGATGAAAATAGAACCTTAATTATGAGTATATTTTATCTGGCAGACGAAGCGTGCTGCAAAGGTAGTAGTGCTTTGTACAAAGATTTGTATGAGCCAAATGCTGAGAGATTTGTTCAGGAGTCGGCAAAGTCAGATGAGTTAAAGCAATATATTAATGAGTTAAGCACTAATATTTTTATTAATGCTCCAATTAAAAATGTTAATGACAAGTATCCGGTTGTAATTTATTCACCAGGATTTAGCTGTGATAGAGATTCAACAGTATTTATCATAGAAAAGCTTGTTGAACATGGCTATATTGTAATTACATTGGGGTCTCCTTATGAAACTGATTTTACAATTATGCCTAATGGAGAAGTTGTTGAGATGCTCGAGGAATTAAGTAATTTTTCATCTAATTCAAAAGATATATGGAGAGAGTTAATAGATATCAGAAAAAAGGATATTTTGTTTTTAATGGATTATCTTGAATATATTGATAAAAACGATGAGCTTTTAGAAAATAAATTACTTTTAAATAAAATTGGTCTTATCGGATTTTCTTTAGGGTCTCAAGCCTGCTTTGAAGCAGCTGCCGATGACGAAAGAGTAAAAGCTGTTGTTTTACTTGAAGGCTGTTTACACCATAGTACTGTTTTAGAAAGAGTGAATAGAGGGCAGAAATCTAAAACACCACATATGCTTTTCAAGAGGCATGCCTCATCACAAAGCTTAAGAGAAGAAGAATGTCATAGTTGGTATAAGGACCTTGAAGATAGGGATTTAGCAGAAGAATTGATTAAAGAACAGATTGAGATAGCATCAGAAATAAGCAAAACACAAAAAGCTCTTTATGAATTTATCGATGCTTATAAATCATTTGTAAAAATAGAGAATACCAAGCATATGACTTTTTGTGATATACCAATTTTATCAAATCAACAATATGAGGAGTGTTTTGGAGGAAAAATATCATTAAAAATTGCTTATGAAATTATTAGCACAGCTACTTTGAAATTTTTGAATGAATTTTTATATAACAGTATTAATGAATATAAAAATTTTATAAAATATGAAAATACATATTCAAAATTAAAGGAAATAAATGCTGACGGAGAGATTAAGGAATAAGCATAACTTTTATCAGACTATAAAAATATATTATTAAAATAATAATAGAACAAGTCGAAGCAATACATAATTCTGTGGAATAGGGTGGTATAAAAAAATGTATAATGAAAAAGAGCAACTAAAACTAGATTTAAGAAGAATTAAAGATAATGAATATAATCTTGGAGAGTGTGAAAATATCAATGATTATGTCAATTTAATGCTTAAATATATTGGTGATAATGACCCGGAATTAAGAGACGAGTTGATATACTCTAATTTAGCTAATTGGATTGAAAGAAAATGCTATTTTACTGATGAAGAATTAAAAAGCTTATTAAATACTATATTAAGTGATGATTTTGCTTTTTATAATATTGGAAGTGAAAATGATGATTCAGTTTTAAGAAGAAGTTTTTCTATACTTTTGATAGATCCAATTTTATGTCGTCATTTAGATAAAGAATTTTTAGATAAGGAAATGATTTTAAAGACTAAAGATTGCTTGCTTAAATTTATTAATGAAGAAAAAGATTTGCGTGGATATGATAAAGAAAAAGGATGGATTCACGCTATAGCACACGCCGCTGATGGAGTGCATGCCTTAATAAATTGTAAGGAAATTAATGAAGATATATACAAAGAGATAATGACTACTATAGAAAATAAGATGCTTGAAGGAAAAGAAGTTTTTAATTCAGAAGAAGATGAAAGAATAGTTGTAATAATATATAGCGACATAATATCAGACAAGCTGTTAAGCGACCAATACATATGCAATTGGATAGAAGGGCTTAGCAAAGTTACTGAAATAAAAAACAGAATGACTAGATTTAAAGCTAAGGTTAATATTAAGAATTTAATACGCAGCCTGTATTTTAGACTATTACATCTAGGAAACAATGATGAGATATTAAAAACGATAGTCAAATTAGAAAAGAAAATAAACTCGTACTTAAATTAATATTATTATAAAGTATAGAGCTGAATGTACAAAGTAGATTAAAAGATAGAAATTATAAAAAAGGATGATAACATAATGATTAACTTAAGAATTGCAGGCGTTAAGGACAAAGAGCTATATAGGAACTTATTTAACATGTATCATAACGATTTAGCACCTTATTGTGATGATTTAATAGAGGTTGACGATGAAGGATATTATGATAAACAAGCTGTAGAATGTTATTTTAATGAAGATGAAAACATAATTCCTTATGTGCTTATGAGAAATGATAAAGCAGTCGGAGTTATTGTTTTAACTAGACCGCCATATGTTAAATCCGGATGTGATTATTGTATACAAGAATTTTTTGTTCTGAATTCCTTTAGGGGTAAAAATGTTGCAGAAGAAGTATGTAAACAATTGATAGATGAATATACAGGTAAGTATTGTTTAACGGTGCTAAATAAAAACACAAGAGCAATAAACTTTTGGAAAAAATTTACTGATAAATACGCATCCAAAGTGAGTGAAGGAAAGTATGATGAGCAAAGCATCATTATGGAGTTTTCAGTATAAGAACAGTTAATATAAAGAGGAATTGTTAGAGACGGAATATCCAAGAATAGTGGTGTTTATATCGAAGGGATAGTAATGATGAATACAGTAAAAGAAATGAGAATTGAAACCGAGAGACTATTAATTAAGCCATACGAGAAAGGCGATTTAGATGAGTGCTTTAAGTTAATGCAAGATAAAGAGCTATTTAGATATTTGAATATGGATGTTATGTCGCTTGAAGAATATAAAGAATTATTTAGATGGTTAATTGATTGTTATGAAGTAAGCTTTGATAAAGATTTTAAATATTCTTTTAATATAACTTTAAAGGAAAGCGGAGCTCACATAGGATGGTGTGGCATAGGAGGAGCTGAATTCAACCATAATCAAAAAGAGATTTTTTACTTAATAGGAAAAGATTATTGGAGAAAAGGTTACGCTAAAGAAGCATCAGAGGCATTGCTTGACTATGGCTTTAATGTCATGGGATTAAAGGAAATCACAGCACTTTGTAAGCCAGACAATATTGCTTCTAAGAAGGTTCTTGAAAATATTGGTTTAAAATTTAGATATACAATGAAGGGACTTCCAGAAGAATTTGATTTTTATAATGGTGAATTTTTCTATTCGCTTACAAAAGAGGAATATTTACAAAATAAATTATAAGGAGATATTATCAATGGAAAATATAAAATATTCACAAGAAAAAATAGATGAATTTTGGAAAAGATTTTTGGATGAAACAAACAGGGATAAAGACACAAGGTATTTAGATGCCTTTCATTTTGAATTAACAGAAAAATGGGCAAATGAGTTGCTGCGTTTAGTATTAATCGGGCAAAAAAGAGCTACAGCGAGTAGTTTGCGTGGATATGAAATAGAGGGCGAGCGTATACCGCAGGTAGGTGATTTAAGTATTGTTACCGATTGGGATGGAACACCAAGATGCGTTATTGAAACTACTCAAATTACAATTATTCCGTTTTCAGAGATGACATATGATATTTGTAAGCGTGAGGGAGAGGATGATACATTGGAGTCTTGGATTAAGGGTCATACAAATTTTTTTACAGAAGAAGCAAAACAGTTAGGATATGAATTTACTGCTGATATGCCAGTAATTTTTGAGGATTTCGAAGTAGTATATCAAGTATTTTAAATTGGAGGAATTATAATGAAAATAGACTTTTGGATTGTAGATAAGATTGGAGCTAGAGCAGTTGAAGCTACAGATTATGATGATAAATCTGACGGATTTTGCGATGAAATTCATTTTCCAAGTTCATGTGCTGTTATAGTTGCAAGAGTTTGATAAATTTTAAAAAAAAAGAATTGTCGTAGTTTAAGTATGTCATATTTAATATCTTTGATTTTTTACTTTGAGACCAAGACTATGGCATAATGTGAGGACAAAATGAAAATAGAAGGAAAAAGAGTAATTCTAACTAAAGCAGTAGAAAGAGATATTGAATTTCTATGCGGAGTTGAGTCTGATAAGACTTTGTGGATATATGAAGAAGCTGTTGCAGAAAATGATGGAAAACTAAGAGAAAAATTTAAGACTCGTATAAATGAAGATAGATGCTATGATTTTATTGTTACAATAAAAGATGACAGTATGCAAATTCCAATTGGCTTTGTTAGTGCGTGGAAATACACTGACTGGAGGAAATCATGGGAGGTAGGATACAGTATCTTACAGCAATATCAAAATAAGGGATATGGGATTGAGAGTTTAAAACTACTTTTAGGATTTGTGTTTAAAGAACTGAAAGCACATAAAATAGTTGGAATGTGTAACATTGAGAACATAGCTTCTGCAAAAATGATGTCAAAGTGCGGTATGAGACTAGAGGGAACATTTAAAGAAGAATTGGATTGGAACGGCAAATGGACAGACCAACACTTCTTCTCAATATTGGAATCTGAATACAAAAATAATTGAAAAACAGGAGAAAGTAATGCAAGCAGACTTAAACATATATAAAATTTAATTTATTCCATACATAGATTAAATAGAATTAACTAGAAAATTAAAGGAGTTTATTGTGAATATAAGAAAAAGAATAATAAATTTATTAAAAAACAGCTTTATAGATAATAAATATGTATATGCTATGTGGCTTGAAGGCTCTGACGGCCTTGGCAGAGCAGATGAATATTCAGATTTGGATTTTTGGTTTGATGTTGAGGACGGATACGAAAATGAAATTTTAGATAAATGTATAGAAATTCTGCAAACTATAGATAAATTAGATTTTGTTCAGAAATATGAGCATCCCCATCCAAAGATATTTCAAAAGAATTTACACATCAAGGGTACATCAGAATATTTAATGCTGGATATATGTGTTCAAAGTCACAGCAGAGGCAACGAGGGCTGTACTTTCGTAGAGAATGACATAGCCGAATACCCGTTTATCTTATTTGATAAGGCTAATGTAATAAATATAATCAAAAAACCAGAGAATGACTTGGAAGCGATCAAGAAAATATATAATGAATCAATTGATAGATTTAGCCAACAATCAAGAATACTTAAATACATTTATAGAGCTAAGTATCTTGAAGCATTTGCTTACTATCAAAAATATGCGTGTCAGCCAATAGTAAATTTGCTTAGAATAGCTTACACTCCAAGACATATAGAATACGGTTTGGTACATATATCAGACCACTTACCTAGAGAAATAGTAGATAAGATAGAATTGCTGTATAAAGTCAACACCTTAGAGGATATTAAAAATAATTTGCAATATGCAAATAAACTATTTTATGAAGCGAAGAATTATGCAGATGATTTTATAAAGAAGATAGAAATTAAAAATT
>DCPV01000123.1:16886-18577 GCA_002323775.1 Firmicutes bacterium UBA1535
ATTGATATTTACTTACTTGATAGGGGTGTAAGGATAAACATATAACTTTAAATATTGAAAGAGATAGGAAAATATTAAAATGATTACAATTAGAAATTTAACAGCTGATGATATGAAAGAGGCTATACAATTAAAGGTGAATTGTTGGACTGAGGAGCTGGCTGGAAAAGCTGAAAACACTTTAAATTACTCAAGGGAGCTTGAATTTTGGGTTGACTGGATGAATTCAGCAGAGGAAAATGAAGACGTTCGACTTTTAATAGGAGCATTTGAAGACAATAAAATGCTTGGAGTTGCTTTTGCAAGCTTTGCAGAAACAGAAGATATACCTGAAAAAGGCATAGAGCTAAACGGCTTGTGGGTTTATTCGGAGCAAAGAGGCAGAGGAATATCTATAAGGCTAATATTGCACATATTAGATTTTTTCAAAAGTATGGGTAAGGAAAAAATAGTTATATACAATCATCATTATTGTCCATCAAATAATTTCTACAGAAAATTCGGAGCAAATGTTATTAGACAGGATGAGCAGATGAGTGGTAAACTATTAGTAGATGTATTTATTGCAGATATAGATATATATAAGAATAATATTGAAAAATCACTATTAAAATATAAATAATTTTAGAAAGTAGACAGAAAGGATTAATAATTATGTCTTATAATTGGATTGATGAAACAAAGTATACAATAGACAGTTTTTTATTAATGGATAGATGGATTATTCGTATGATTATTTCTGAAACAGAGAATTGTGAGAAATTTCGCACTAATATGTCCATTGCCTTGGCAAAACGGCCATATGTTGCATGGTATTGCTGTCAAAAGGCTCCTGAGATTAAAGCAATAGTGGATAAATTGCTACAGACTGCACCGGATTATATATCGGAAGAAATGCTTCGAAATGCAGAGGAATTTATTATAAAAGTAAGAGAAACGGATATTGTTTATACTGACCCTGAAACAATGAATAATAATTGTGATTATATAGTAAATTGGACAGAGGATAAGTTGCTCGAATTAGCTGATTTTTCAAATAAAGTTGTTCTTGATGTAGGCAGTGGCACAGGTCGTCTCTCATTCACAGCAGCGAAGTTTGCTAAACGTGTTTATGCAAGTGAGCCTTGTGATATGCTTAGAGAATATTTGAGGGACAGAATTAAACGTGAAGGAATTACAAATATGGTAGTACTTGACGGAACGGTTGAACAAATACCTTTCGAGGACAGTACCTTTGATATTGTAACCTGCGCACATGTTTTAGGAGATAATTTTGAAAGTGAAGTGAAAGAACTTGAACGAGTTGTGAAAAATGGTGGTCTTATATTAGACTGCATGGGCGAAGATAACAAAAGGCGTGATAAACCATCTGAGGACTTGATTAACAGAGGCTTCGAAGCATTCCACTATAAAAGTGTACTCGGTGGCGATATCTACAGATATAGAAAAAAGATTATAAAATAATATGATAAAAGATATTTACCAAGACATAATCAAGCAAGATTGGCTAGGAAATAATTTATAAAAAGCTTTACAATAGTATTTAAGAGGTGGTTAAGATATGAATTACATTCAAAGTATGCAGGCAGCAATAAATTATATGGAGGAAAATATTCTTGAGGATATTAGCTATGAGGATGTAGCAAGGCAGGTGTATATGTCTAACTATCATTTTCATAGAATATTCAGTA
>DCPV01000123.1:18608-22048 GCA_002323775.1 Firmicutes bacterium UBA1535
ATTCAGTATGCTTACAGGTATTACTGCCAATGAATATATAAGAAACAGAAGGCTTTCAATGGCAGGACAAGAGCTTATAATGTCAAGTGTTAAAATAATTGATATAGCATATAAATATGGTTATGAATCTCCGGAAAGTTTTACAAAAGCATTTGCAAGGTTTCATGGTGTTACACCAAATATTGCGAAACGTGCTGGAATGCAATTAAAATCTTTTAATCGTCTCATAATAAAAATACAATTGGAAGGCGGAACGATTATGGATTATAAAATCGTAGAAAGAGAAAAATTTAAACTCGTGGTAAAGATACAAGCATTTAGGAACGAATCTATATCAGAGGAAGGAAATACCGAGATACCAGATTTTTGGAAACAGTGCGGTGCAAACGGAGTTTTTGAGGTACTAAAGAAGCACGCAAAGACACACGATATTTATGGTGTATGTGCTCCGATTTCAAAGCAAAGTACACATTTTGACTATGGTATTGGTATGATATATGAGGGCGGTAATGTTCCGGAGGGATTCCGTGTTTTGGAAGTAACTCCCACTCTTTGGGCAGTATTCAAATGTATCGGAGAAGACGGAGGATGTATCGGAGAAACATGGGATAGAATTTTTAAAGAATTTCTGCCAAGCTCTGAATACAATATGATAGATGATGTTGATTTTGAATTATATCCCGATAACAATAACTTAGATTGTTTTTGTGAAATATGGATACCTGTAGAGAAAAAGTAAGGAGAGGCTCGCTATGATTAAAGTTGGTATACTCGGAACTGGGTTTGGTGAAACCCATGTGGAATTGTACAAAAAGATTGAAGGATTTGAGGTAGTATCTATTTTTGGTAGAAATCAAGAAAAACTTAATAAAATCGCAAATAAATACAATATACCTGTAAGCACTGATATAAACGAGATTATAATGAATCCCGATATCGATTTAATTGATATCTGCTTACCTACAGAATTGCATTCAAAATGGGCTATTGAAGGACTAAAGAATGGAAAGCATATATTTTGTGAAACTCCTATTTCATATAATGTAGATGAAGCTGTAGCAGTACAGCAGGCAGCAGTGCAATATGGAAAAAATGTATTTGTGGATATGTTTTTGAAATTTTCACCTCCACATCAGTTTGCGGCAGATATGGTAAAAAAGATGGAGCTTGGTAAGTTGCTCAGCGTACGTTCATATAATAGAACATCTCCGAGATGGGGAGATTTAGGTATTCAAAAAAATGTGGAAACATTTCATAATCATAATATGGATTTTGTGATAGGATTTGCAGGAATGCCAAGTTCTGTGACTGCCTCTGGGATAGATTATAAGGGCAAATCAATTGTAACATCAGCACTTAGCTATAATGATATGTATGCTGTGTTGGAGAGTAATTCAAGCTTGCCGGAGTGCTGTCCGTTTGAAATAGGTTTTGAACTGTTTTTTACAGATGGTGTTTTACGTTACGATGCAGTATATGGTAGCTATACAAAAGAAGAATTGTCCGTTACAGGAAATGGCAAGGCTCGTGAAATAATACAACTTGATTCAAAAGATGAATATGAAGAAGTTATCAGACATATACAGAATTGTATTCATAACAATGTCAAAAGTGAGCTAATCGATATTGAAGCTGCCGTCAATACAGTAAAATTGAAAGAAATGATAATGCAGTCGTTTAGAGGAATATTATGATTTTTGAAAAATTAAACTTAGAGGATTTTGAAAAATTAAAAGTATTGGTAAGAGATTATAAAAACTCTATAGATGAGAATACTCCGACTGACGAAGACTTTAATGAATTAAGACTTGCTATAGAAGATAATTTAATCAGCCTTTATGTTGCTAAACAAAATGATGATTTAGCTGCAATGTGCTCTGTATGTGAAATTTACTCAACCTTTAACTTTGCCAAGGGTGGAGTTTTTGAGGATTTTTATGTATCCCCTAATTTTAGAAAAATCGGATTGGCAAGACAGCTGACAAGCTTTGTTTTTTCTCAATGTAAATTGCAGGGAATAAAGTCACTATGGGTAGGATGCGCTGATATAGATGTTAATATGTATAAAAGCTTGGGCTTTGAAATACCTCTTGGAAATTTACTTACATGGAGAGATATTTAAAACACTTACAATTGAGAGCTTTTTGTGAGGTTTATTTTTTAACCGATTTTTTACGAAGTTTAAGTATAAGCCCCTGTTGAACTGCAATATCTTGAAAAAGTGAGACTATATTTTCTGCCTTTTCTTTTATTGCAAGATTATTAAATGAGGTGTTTTCAGCAATCAGCTTCATCACGTTTTCTATATCCTGCAATGGTAAAAGATTTATTGCAACACAATAAAATGTTTTTCTACGCCCGTCATTATAATCGGACAGCAGTGTTCGCAGAATTTTGACCTTTTTGTTCTGTTCTTCGCAGTAGGCTTCTATTCCCATTTCCTGTGCCTTTATAGCATCTTTTAACTGTCGCTGATGTGTGATAAATGAATCATACTCATCTATACCATCATACTTTTGGCAAGGATACTTAGGACAAAGAAAGCAGTATTCAACTTTATCATGTTGCAGGCTGCATTTTGCGATTGAGCAAGATTGATTGCCAGCACCGCCTCCACAGCCGGGGCAATGTCCGTCCAAGTGCATAGAGCATAACTTGCAATTAAGTCCACAAAGTGAAAAAGACAAATTCGTTCTATTAAAATCCTTCATTTTAAGCACCTCAAATTCTAAAAATACTTTTTTGATTAGCGTTATATTGCTTAGATGTCAAGAGAATAATCGTTTCTTCTGTTGAGGAAACAAGAGCGATAAAGCATAGTGCAAGCCCGGGGACAAATAAAATCGTGTTATGGATAATAGCGGCTGGCATATATAGGTACAAAAGAATTCCAGTAGCTTTGTTGGCCAAAGTATGTATTGATCCCCATGTTTTAAATTTTACTTTTGTAATTATGAAGTTTATTATCCTTAAAATCATGACGATAGCTATACCGATGATTGCCCATTGCGTATCAATCATATCGGTATAAGCTATCATCATATATATAATAACTCCATAGAAGACGGCATCACTAAAACTGTCTAATTGCTCGCCAAACCTTGTTTCCCATTTGTAGCGACGAGCTAAATACCCATCCATTATATCACTAATGCCACACAAAAGATATCCTATTATGAATAAATTTGGATAAGAAAATAGAAACAGCAAGGCAATAGATATCAGTATACGTATGAAAGAAATAATGTTAGGTATCTGTTTTATGTTAAACCTCTCCTTCTTTTAACACAGTTCTTTTAAATTTTCTATAATAAAACTTATATTTAGCTAATAAAATTATCAAAATATCCTTGAACAAGAACTACCGGTGTTCCTTTATCTCCTGAGCCGCTTGTGAGGTCACATAGCGAGCCTATTAAGTCTGTTAAACGTCTTGGAGT
>DCPV01000216.1:0-14870 GCA_002323775.1 Firmicutes bacterium UBA1535
AGTGGAACAGTAATTAAATAAGATTTGAATAATAAAAGGATTTGGCTGCTATAATAGCCAAATTTTTTTGCTTGTTAATATAAAAATTATTTGATACAATATATTTTTACCTAAAAAATTATTTATAATTATTTTATTATTTTCTTGACTTACATATACTAAAGTTATATAATAAAAGCGAACATTTGTTTTGAAATTATAGATAGAAAATTAAATGTTGATGATTGTTAAAGAGGTACAGAAACCTTTGTATGACAAAGACATTACCAATAAATGTATAATATAGATATTAAAAATAAATACTCAGCAAATCGAAAGGAGTGAACAAAATGACATATGATGTAGCCACAGTAGAAGAATATATTGATTCCTTAGACGAAAACAGAAAAAATGTAATAAAAAAATTAAGAGATATAGTCAGAGAAAATTTACCAAAAGAATTTGAAGAAACAATTTCTTACGGAATGATTGGATATGTTGTACCATTGTCATTATATCCAAGTGGTTATCATGTTAAAAAGGATGAACCGCTTCCGTTCCTAGCGATAGCGTCTCAGAAAAATCACGTAGCCTTATACCATATGGGATTGTACATGAATAAAGAGCTAGAAAATTGGTTTGTTGATGAATATGGAAAAAGAGTATCCACAAAGCTTGATATGGGGAAAAGCTGTATACGATTTAAAAATATAAAGAACATACCTTATGATTTAATAGCTGAGCTTTGTCAGAAAATCACTGTAAAAGAGTATGTTAATTCGTATGAACAATCCCTAAAGCTAAGTATAAAAGAAAGAAATTAAAAATAATGAAAGGATAAGCGCCGAGCCAGTTCACACAGAGGCTTAGTGTAATCGGTGCATGGGCATAAAAATGTTTAAAATACATTCACAATATAAACCTAGCGGTGACCAGCCACAAGCAATTGAAAAGCTAGTTGAAGGAATAGAAAAAGGCTTAAAGCATCAAGTTTTGTTAGGTGCAACAGGAACCGGAAAAACTTTCACTATGGCGAATATAATAGAAAGAGTGCAAAAACCAACTGTTGTTTTAGCACACAATAAAACCTTGGCAGGTCAGCTATATTCGGAGTTTAAGGAGCTTTTTCCTGAGAATGCGGTTGAATACTTTGTTTCCTACTATGATTATTATCAGCCGGAAGCATATGTTCCAAGCAGTGATACCTTTATTGAAAAGGATTCTTCTGTCAATGACGAGATTGACAAGCTAAGACACTCTGCTACTGCTTCACTGTCTGAGCGAAAAGATGTTATAATAGTAGCCAGTGTATCCTGTATCTATGGACTGGGAAGTCCGGTTGACTATGAAAACTTGGTTATATCACTGAGACCGGGGATGCAAAAGGAAAGAGATGAGGTCATAAAAAAACTCATAGAAATACAATATAAAAGAAACGATATAAGCTTTACTCGTGGAAATTTCAGAGTTAGAGGCGATGTTTTGGAGATATTTCCCGCATCATCTTCTGAAAATGCAATAAGAGTAGAGTTTTTTGGTGATGAAGTAGAAAGAATTACAGAGATAAATACTGTTACCGGTGAAATTTTGGGAAGAAGAAATCATATATCAATATTTCCTGCCTCACACTATGCTACTACAGAAGAAAATATAAAAAGAGCAGTAGGAACAATAAAAGAAGAACTAAAAGAAAGACTAAAATACTTTGAAAGCGAAAATAAACTTTTAGAAGCACAGAGAGTAGAGCAGCGTACTAATTATGATATCGAAATGCTTGAAGAAATGGGATATTGCAATGGTATTGAAAACTATACAAGACATATAAACAATGTGCCGGCGGGAGGCAGACCATATACACTTCTTGATTATCTTCCGAAGGATTTTTTGATGTTTATAGACGAATCTCACGTCAGTGTTTCTCAAGTAAGGGGAATGTTTAACGGAGACAGGTCAAGAAAGCAAACACTTGTTGATTATGGATTTAGATTGCCTTCAGCACTTGATAACAGACCTTTAAGGTTTGAAGAATTTGAAAATGTTATAAATCAAGTTGTATATGTAAGTGCAACTCCGGGACCTTATGAGAAAGAACATTATGAAAATATTGCAGAACAGATAATAAGACCTACGGGACTTATAGACCCTCCGATATCGATAAGGCCAGTAGAAAACCAGATAGATGATTTAATGAAAGAAATCAGAGAGGTAACACTTAGAGGACAAAGAGTTTTAGTAACAACTCTGACTAAAAAAATGGCAGAGGACTTAACCTTCTACTTTAGAAATTCAGGTATTAAAGTTAAATATCTTCACTCTGATATAGATACATTGGAAAGAATGGAGATAATAAGAGATTTAAGAGTTGGAAAATTTGATGTATTGGTAGGTATAAACTTACTTAGAGAGGGTCTTGACTTGCCTGAGGTATCCTTGGTTGCTATACTAGATGCAGATAAGGAGGGCTTCCTGCGTTCTGAAACATCTCTAATTCAAACAGTAGGCAGAGCAGCTCGTAATGTAGATGGCAAGGTTATAATGTATGCTGACAAGATTACAGGCTCTATGGAAAGAGCAATCAGTGAAACAGAAAGAAGAAGATCTATACAAAGCGAATACAATGAAAAGCATGGTATCATACCTCAATCAGTTAAAAAGGATTTAAGAGATATTATCCAGGCGACAACTGCAGCATAGGAAACTGCTGAATATAAAGTAGATGCTAAACCATATGAAGATTTAAGGTTGTATTTGATAGAATTAGAAAAAGAAATGATGACAGCGGCTGAAAATTTAGAATTTGAGCGAGCTGCTGAGATTAGAGATGAAATAAAGAAATTGAGTAAAGATTTGTAATTAAATAATAAATGGAGGTAAGTATTATGGGTAAAACTGAAAGATTTGAAAAGATATATTCACAGGGAATTATAAGTTCAACAGAAATATGGGTGGATAAAGAAACAGGTATTAATTATCTTTGGCATAAGGACGGTTATGCTGGTGGATTAACAGTATTACTTGATAAAGAAGGAAAACCGGTAGTATCTGCTATATTACAGCGATAAATTAAGGATAAATTCACATAAAGGAGAAACACGTAAGCAATGGATAAAATAATAGTTAGAGGGGCAAAAGAGCATAATTTAAAGAATGTCAATATTGAATTGCCAAGAGATAAATTTATTGTATTTACTGGACTTAGCGGTTCAGGAAAAACATCTTTGGCATTTGATACTATTTATGCTGAGGGACAAAGAAGATATGTTGAAAGTCTGTCTTCCTATGCACGACAATTCTTAGGACAGATGGAAAAGCCGGATGTAGAATACATAGAGGGGCTATCGCCAGCTATTTCAATAGACCAAAAGACAACAAATCGTAATCCTCGTTCTACTGTGGGTACAGTAACAGAGATATATGATTACATGAGACTTCTGTATGCAAGGATTGGAACACCTTATTGCCCGGAGTGTGGTAAGGAGATAAGCACGCAAACAGTAGACCAAATTATAGATAAGGTATTGGAATTCCCTGAAAAAACTAGAATTCAACTTCTTGCACCTGTTGTCAGAGGTGAGAAGGGTACTCATAAAAAGCTTTTAGAAAATATTAAAAAAGATGGATTTGTAAGAGCAAGAGTTAATGGCGAATTATATGAATTAGAAGACAATATAGAGCTTGAAAAGACTAAAAAGCACAATATTGAAATTGTCATAGATAGAATTGTAGTTAAAGAGGGAATAGAAAAAAGACTAGCTGATTCAGTAGAAACAGCTCTAAAGCTTGCAAACGGAATTATTTTGATTGATGTCATGGAAAGTGAAAACTCGCCTAGCGAGGAAATTCTGATGAGTACTAATTTCGCCTGTGTAGACTGTGGTATAGGCTTTGGTGAGATTTCTCCGAGGATGTTTTCTTTCAACAATCCTTTTGGAATGTGTAAAACCTGTATGGGACTGGGAGTTAAAAAAGAAATAGACATAGATTTAATAATACCCGATTGGACAAAAAGCATAGGTCAAAGGGCAATAGCACCATTTGGAGCAGATGAAGAAGGATATTACTATCAGATATTTAAAGCTATAGCACAGCACAACAATTTTGATATAGAAAAGCCTCTTAATGAAGCACCACAGGCATTTATAGATGAAATTCTATACGGTACAAATGGTAGAGAGCTAACAGTTAATTTTGTGAGCCACTTTCAAGGCGAAAGAACTTATGTAAAAGAGTTTGAGGGTGTTGTCAACAATCTTCAAAGAAGATATTCAGAAACAAAGTCTCCGGAGATGCAAATCTGGATGGAAGGCTTTATGAACGACATACCATGCCCGGATTGTAATGGGGCAAGACTTAATAGGATAGCACTTTCCGTAAAAATCGGAGGAAAAAATATTCATGAGCTAACACAATTATCCGTAGGAAAGCTTATAGATTTTATGAATGACTTAAAGCTTACAGCGAAGCAGGAATTTATAGGACACCAAATTTTAAAAGAAATAAGAGAAAGAGCAAGCTTTTTAAGAGATGTAGGGCTGGAATATTTGACGCTAAGCAGAAACGCAAGCACGCTTTCGGGCGGAGAATCACAGCGTATAAGACTTGCTACACAGATAGGCTCTAGCCTTGTTGGAGTTCTATATGTTCTTGATGAGCCAAGTATAGGGCTTCATCAAAGAGATAACAGCATGCTTATCAGTGCCTTGAGAAACTTGACCGATATTGGTAACACCCTTATTGTAGTAGAGCATGACGAAGAAACGATGGAAAATGCTGACTATATACTAGATATGGGACCAGGTGCAGGAGTCAATGGAGGAGAGGTTATAGCCTTTGGTACTCTTGATGAAATCAAAAACTGTGAAAAATCAATCACAGGACAATATCTAAGCGGTAAAAAGAAAATAGAAGTGCCTAAAGAAAGAAGAAAAATAGGCGATAGATTTTTAGAAATAAAGGGTGCAAAGCAAAACAATCTAAAGGATATAAATGTAAAAATTCCTCTTGGTGGATTGGTATGTGTGACGGGGGTATCTGGATCCGGAAAAAGTACACTTATTAATCAGATACTGTTAAAGGGATTGCAGCAAAAATTAAGCAGATCAAAAACCAAAGTAGCTAAATTTAAGGATATACTTGGGATAGAGCAAATAGATAAGGTTATAAGCATAGACCAATCTCCGATAGGACGTACTCCACGTTCTAACCCTGCAACCTATGCAGGAGTTTTCGACATGATAAGAGATGTCTTTGCCATGACTAATGAAGCTAAATCAAGAGGATATCAAAAAGGAAGATTTAGCTTTAACGTAAAAGGCGGAAGATGTGAAGCCTGTAAAGGTGACGGAATAGTAAAGATTGAAATGCACTTCTTGCCGGATATATATGTTCCTTGTGATGTCTGCAAAGGAAAAAGATATAGCAGAGAAACCTTAGAGGTTAAATACAAAGGAAAAAGCATATCTGATGTCTTGGAGATGACAGTAGAGGAAGCATTGCCTTTCTTTGAAAATATACCAAAGATAAAATCAAAGCTCGAAACAATGCAGGATGTTGGATTATCTTATATTAAGCTAGGTCAACCATCGACACAGCTATCAGGTGGAGAGGCACAAAGGATAAAATTAGCCTATGAGCTAAGCAAAAGAGGAACAGGAAAAACATTGTATATATTAGATGAGCCAACAACAGGACTTCATATAGCAGATATACACAAGCTGATTGAGGTGTTGAACAAACTTGTAGAAGCTGGCAATTCAGTCTTGGTAATAGAACATAACCTAGATGTTGTAAAAACAGCAGACTACATTATAGATTTAGGACCGGAAGGCGGAGACGGTGGAGGTCAAGTTATAGCAAAGGGTACCCCTGAACAGGTAGCAAAGGTAAAAGGCTCATTTACAGGACAGTATTTAAAGAAATATTTATAAAATATACGTTAAAGGTATTTAAACTAGGTCTTATTTATTAAGCAATAAATTATAGACAGTTTTAAGCTTTGTTTAAACACAAGAAATTTATATAATTTTTAAAGTGAATTTTTATAAGGGAGGACCCTAAAATGGAATTTTCCCTTATTTTTTATTGTATATATGTTTTTTTGCATATTAATGAAAGTATTAGCAGGAATAGACAAAAAAATATATATTTTGTCAATTAATAAGCTTTGCTTATTGAAACAAATAGAATTTTATGGTAATATATAAAGTAAAAGTTTTGTAGTAAGTGAAATGTATACGGATAATGGATGGGCAGCCATAGAAAACGTTATCATATCAACTTTTGCAAATAATATAGAAATGAGGATAGCTATGAACAGTAAGAAAAATATTGAAAAACTTTTAACTAGACTTAATATTAAAGATATATTATCACGTTCTACTGGAAGCACTAAAGATTTTAACCCTAAGAAAATAGCTTTTAGAATTTCTGCTTTATATTTATTCTCTGGGGCATTATGGATACTACTTTCAGATAAGCTACTTCTTAATTCTATCATGAATAAGCAATTATTAGCAGCTATTAGTATGGTGAAAGGCTGGTTTTATGTTTTGGTGACAGCCATTATACTTTACTTTTTAATAAAAACGTCCTTCTCAAAAATCCAATATACTGATGAGGAGTTAATAAAACACGCAGAACATTTAAAAGAGATCGCATATATAGACTCTTTGACAGGTCTTCCCAATAGACTTGCTTTTTACGATGCAACAAAAGCTTATTTGGATAAATGTCCTGATAGTAATAATGCTTTAATAATCATTGACATAGATAATTTCAAGTACATAAATGATACATTAGGTCATGCTTTTGGAGATAAGCTTATTGTAAATATCGGAGAAAGACTGTTAGATTTATCAGATAATAATAAATCAGTTTATAGAATCGGAGGAGATGAATTTACTGTATTTGCACGTCAATACGAAGGCATCGAAGAAATTGAATCCTATGCAGAGACGATACTGCATTCACTGAATATTCCATTTAAGATTGATGATAGTATCTTAAACATTACAGTATCTATTGGAATTGCTTTATATCCGCTTCATGGACATGATACTGATACACTTCTTAAATGTACAGATTTAGCAATATACAAAGCAAAATCAGTTGCTCGTGGCAGCTATACTTTCTATAGTCAGGATGTAAGCATGCAAATTCAAGAAAGAGTTATGCTTGAAAATGAACTAAGAGGTGCATTGGAGTATAAAGAGTTCATCCTTTACTATCAGCCGCAAATGGACATAGAAACCGGTGAGATTGATTCAGTAGAAGCATTGCTAAGATGGAATAACAGAAAGTTAGGATTTATTTCTCCTTTAAAATTTATTAGTATAGCAGAAGAAACGAATTTAATCAATCATATTGGAGAATGGGTTTTGATAAATGCGTGCAAGTTTCTTAAAAAGCTCCACGAACAAGGATTTAATAAAATTTCTGTTTCAGTAAATATCTCTATTATTCAATTATTGCAGCATAATTTTATCGAAAAAGTTATGAAAATTATTTCACAAATAGATATAGACCCTAAATTTATTGAATTAGAAATTACAGAATCAGTGCTAATTGAATCATATGACGAAATTAAGGACAAGCTCATACAGTTAAAGTCAATCGGAATTAAAATAGCTCTTGATGATTTTGGTAAAGGATATTCTTCTCTTAGCTATCTTACACATATACCTATTAACACATTGAAAATTGATAAGAATTTTATTGATGCAATTTCAAGTGAAAATGATGACACATCACTTACAAGCATGATTATTATGATAGGACGCAGATTAGGATTGTCTATCGTAGCTGAAGGAGTGGAAACTGAGGCTCAGCTGATATATCTAAAAAAACATAATTGTCATAAGATTCAAGGATATTATTTTTGTAAACCCTTGCCACAAGAAGAAATTCTTAATTTGCTCAATAATAACACAGGACTTGATAGAACTGAAGAAAGCAATATGAACTAAGATTTTATGGAAAGAAATCATTCATAATTGATTTAGTAGATTGGCTGATTTGAGTCAAGATTATTTTGAGTTATTATATGATTTTATTAATGAAAAATATTCATATAAAAAACAAGGGAAGAACCTAAACTAAGGACTTCCCTTGCAATATTGGCTTAAAAATTTTATGATTAAAATGATATCAAAGTTTTACGATAAATTATTACTTAGCCTCTACAAAGCCTTGGCTTTCATAATATTCATCTAAAATAATTTCAGCAATTTCTAAAGCTGCATTTCTTTTAATAAAATTCCTTTGCTTCTCTTTAATTTCTTTTATTTTTTTACAATTATCATCTAGTAAACTTTCAACTACGCCAGGGAGCTTTTTCATATCTTTGCAAACTACACCCAAGCCATATTTTAAGATATAATCAGGATTTTTAGCCTCTTGTCCCATTAATGAGCCAGTTACTATAATTGGCTTATTAAGATTTATAGCCTCCATTAGTACATTTGGACTAGCTCTAACAACAAGTATATCAGCTTCCTTCATGTATTTTTTAATTTCTTTAGTAAAACCAAGTATATCTACACGATCTCCAAAGGAAGATAACTCTTTCTCTAAATAGCTTTTTAATATCTTGTTATTTCCAGCAATAATTGTAACATGGCTATTTTTCGATTTTAAAAGCGCTTCTGTAATTTTAAGAATTTGTGCTGAACCTTGACTTCCGCTTACGATAAGGAATTTTAATTTATCCTTTATTGCAAATTCATCGGATGTTTCATTAGAAATTTCTTTTTCTGATGATATTTCACAAAATTCTGCTCTTACCGGAAAACCTGTGAGTTTTAATTTTTCATCTGGAAGCCCTGCTGAAAGCATTGTCTGCTTTGATTCAAGAGATGGGCAGATAGTACAGCTTGAACGCTTGTCCCCCCACAAGAGAGCTACATTATCAAGATCTGCTATAACAGGTATAAATGGTATGTCCAAGTTATTTTTTTTAAGAACATTTAATACAGAACCTAAAAAGAGTGCATGAACTGATACAATAATATCAGGCTGTACTTCTTCAATACATTTCATAAGCTTTTTCTTTATCATAAGACCAAAGATTGAGACAGCAGGACGAACCATAAAATCACCAAGCTTATAGACAAAAGACCATAAAGCAGGTGTATATACAGCAAAAAAATTATATGAATTCCCAGTCAAAGTCATTAGCTTGCTTCCAAGTGAAAAACTATCTATAACACTAAATTCAATATTTGGATCTAAAATTTTCAATTGATGTTTTAAGGACTCAGTTATACTCTTGTGCCCTGAGCCTGTCTTATCTGCGGATAGAAACATAATTTTAAGATTAGGATTCTTTCCGCTGTTTTTATTTGTTTCTAAAATTGCTTGTTCCATATATTACCTCCAACATGAAGCTTGTTTTTAGCTTTCAGCTTCCTTAAGTTTTGTACGTTCTTCTTTTTCAGCATTCTTTTGCATAACATTAATGATCCTTGGTCGATTAAATCGCTGTATCATAATATAAGGAACATTCAAAATAACAGCTAAAATAAATATAAAATTTTCCATATCATCGTTAAACCACGATGAAAATACAACAACTGATATCACTATCATCCAGTGGCACATCTCTGAACGACATGATTCAACTATGTACTTTTTTAAATACTCCACATTAAATGAAGGGAGTTTCTTTTTTGGAAAGTTTCTTTTGATAATGTCACTTAACTCCGGCAATCTATCTTTCCATTTCTTTATATTAAAAAATTTTTGATATACAGTACCCCCATGTTCCCACTTTCTTTCTTTAAATAACCATTTGGTGTATATAAAAAGATTTTCAGGCAGAATTAGAGACACTGCGGTATTGAGCATTGATAATAGTGCAAATAATAATATGTTCCTAGAAAATACAAAGTTTTCCACGATAATTTCACTCCTTATTAGAATATTGAAAAGACAAACATTTGTTAGAGCTTAATCTTCTCATCTTTAGCTCAGAGAACAAATACAATGCTGCAAATATAATTAATTTATATAAAATCTTAAACTTCACATGCTAATTTCCCAGCAAACTCCTCTCGTAAGAGATAGATGTATTTTCCAAGTATCTCGACGCATGTCTGTATTTCCACCTCTGACATTTTTGAAATTGCTCTTTGTTCTGCTTCATATGTATGCAAAACATTATTTTTCCCAAATTCCTTCCCGGCATCAGTTAAACGAATGATTTTACGATTGCGTGTACCAGGAATTGCCTCTAAATATACATATCCCTTTTTAGTTAAATTTGCTATAACAGAGTTGACAGTTTGCTTAGGCAAGGACCACATACTGCTGATACTTTGCTGAGTATATTCACCATTTGAAATCATTAGAGCATATAATACTCTAAATTCATTGTCAGAAATTCCGAATTTAATTGCAATATGGCGATATAAGGCACTTAGCTCTTTTTCTTGCTGCCTTAAAATTCCAAGTTGTTTTTTTATTTTATCATTCATTCAAACTGCCTCCTTATTTATTAAATTCCGTTTAAATTAGTTTTATTTTTAATATAGTACTTTATATTATTTATAATGTGTACAACTACGAACAATTGTATTATAGTCCGAAATCGGATACTTGTCAAGTACATTAAATAAAAATGTTATTGCTATGATTTAGTTTTAGTAATGCAATATAAAAAATGGCATAGCATTAAATAAGATATACTATTAAAAATTGTATAAAATTTATTTTGAACAGACGAATAATTAGCCTAATCAGTTCATTTCACTGAATTAGACTTTTAATTTTATTTTTTTGATTTTATTTTATTTTTACTATTGACATTATACTATAAAAGTATTATACTACTATTAGATTAATAAAACAATTGTTTAATTGTTATATCGTTATAATAAATAAACTTAAAAGAAGGAGTGAATAATATGAAAAAAACAATTAAATTACAAGATTTAGACTGTGCTAACTGTGCAGCGAAAATAGAAAACGCAATTTCTCAAATAGAGGGTGTAGACAGCGTTAAAGTAAACTTTATGACACAAAAAATGATATTTGAAGCAGCTGATGATAAATTTGAAGAACTTTTAAATCAAGCAAAAAAAGCTGCTAATAAAATCGAGAAGGACCTTGTGTTTTTAGTATAATTGATTATTAAAATGGCGGCGAGTGTATAAAATTCGCTGCTATTTTAACAAAAGGAGGATTAAAAGATGAATAAGAAAGAGAAAAAGCTTCTGATGAGAATTATAATAGCAGGGGCAATATTTTTTTTAGCAATACCTATTCATAATAGTGAGAAGCTTGGATTGACATTTTTACAAGCACCTATTTTTAAATATATAGAATTTTCAGCTTTTCTTATAGCCTACATTATTATAGGTGGAGAAATTGTACTAAGGGCTTTGAGAAATATCAAAAGCGGTCAAGTTTTTGATGAAAACTTCTTGATGAGTATTGCTACAATTGGAGCATTTATACTTGGAGAATATGCAGAGGGCGTTGCGGTTATGCTGTTTTATCAAGTGGGAGAATTATTTCAATCATATGCAGTTTCACGTTCTCGACGCTCTATAGCTGAACTTATGGACATTCGACCTGATTATGCAAATGTAATGAAAGATGGAAAATTAATTCAAGTAGACCCAGATGATGTAGCGATAGGAGATACGATTGTTGTTAAAGCTGGGGAGCGTATACCACTTGACGGAGTTATTACAGATGGTCGTTCTGCTTTGGATACATCAGCTCTTACAGGAGAATCAGTTCCTCGTGATGTTGATACCGGCGACAGTGTTATTAGCGGATGTATCAATCAGACAGGGAAATTAACTATCGAAGTAACAAAGGTTTTTGGCGAATCCACTGTTTCAAAGATTTTAGAGCTTGTTGAAAATGCTTCTGATAAGAAAAGCAAGAGCGAAAACTTCATTACTAAATTTGCTCGTTATTATACACCTGTTGTAGTTTATGCAGCCATTGCACTTGCTGTCATACCATCACTTATTATTGGAGCGTCATCATTGGAGGTATGGAAAGTTTGGATTTATAGAGCACTTTCATTCCTTGTAATTTCATGTCCTTGCGCCTTGGTTATATCTGTTCCTCTTAGCTTTTTCGGCGGAATAGGCGGAGCTTCTAAGTCCGGTGTTTTGGTTAAAGGCAGTAACTACTTAGAAATGCTTGCTAATACAGAAATAGTTGTATTTGATAAAACTGGTACGCTAACAAAAGGAAATTTCGTTGTAAGCGAAGTTAATGCTATCAATATGAGTAAAGATGAATTAATTGAAATAGCAGCATATGCTGAGGATTATTCAAGCCATCCGATTGCAGCAAGCATAAAAAAAGCTTATGGCAAGACGATAGACTCCTCAATAATAAAGGATATTGAAGAAATAGCAGGTCATGGCGTTCAAGCTACTATTAATGAAAAAATAGTTCTTGCAGGCAATATAAAGCTTATGAAATTAAAAAATATACAGTATGAAGAAAAAATATTCACTGATACTGTTGTTCATATTGCAATTGATGGAGCTTATGCTGGAAATATAATTATAGCTGATGAAATAAAGGCAGATTCCGCACAGGCAATTCACGACCTTAAAGCAGCAGGAGTTAAGCAAACTGTAATGCTTACTGGTGATGCCGAGGCGATAGGTAAAAAGGTAGCAACTCAGTTAAAATTGGATAAGGCATATACAGAGCTATTGCCTACAGATAAGGTAGAACAGCTTGAAAAATTGATGAAAGAAAAGAGTTCGAAGGCAATGCTTGCATTCGTAGGCGACGGAATAAATGATGCTCCGGTTTTAGCAAGAGCAGATGTTGGAATTGCTATGGGTGGACTTGGCTCGGACGCAGCCATAGAAGCGGCAGACGTTGTAATTATGACTGATGAGCCTTCAAAAATTGCCACAGTAATGAAAATAAGCAGAAAAACCTTGCGTATAGTAAAACAAAATATTATCTTTGCATTAGGAGTTAAAGCAATAGTTTTGATACTTGGAGCTTTAGGATATACAGATATGTGGGGAGCTGTATTTGCAGATGTTGGAGTTTCAGTTATTGCTATATTAAATTCTGTTCGTGCGCTTAAGGTGTAAAAGCAAATAGTCAAGGGTGTACTAAAAGTAATTATTGCAGTGAGTTATATTCTAATTTTACTTTTAGTACACTTTCAATTTAACAGCAATCACAATCCTTATGTTCAACAATCCCCTTATTAGGACAAGAAATTTGAAAAAAATCATCTATCATTTTATGAGTTAGATTAGCTACTTCCGTATCAGCCAATTTGTAATATACCTCTTTGCCGTCACGTCTGCTTGTTATTAGTCCGCTAAGCTTTAAGGACTTTAGGTGATGAGATACTGCAGCAGTACTCATACCAATTGCAGCAGCTATATTAATTCCACACTCCTCGCAGTGGCATAAAAGCCACAAAATACGAAGCCTGGTGCTATCACAAAGCTGTTGGAAAACAAGTGACGCATCTGAAAAATTCTTTTCATCTGGCATTTTATTAAGAATTGTCTCCAATCTTTGACCATGATTATGAGGTAAAACCTTTTTATCCATGTTTATACTCCCTTTCATATTTATACAATTCTATAAGTATATTAATATAATTTTTATTTTAGTTTTTCATAGGATAGTTTAAACTATTCAAATTAAACGAGCATTTTGTCATTCAATTATATTCTATTATTATAAATCTGTCAATTAACATAGATGAATTATTTGCGATTATTGTTAAAATGGTAAAATATCATATATGATTTACCTTTGGATTTTTATAAAATTAATATAGGAGTATTATTTGTAAAAATATATTGCTAAATACAAAAAATAGTATATAATATATCAGTGTCTCTAAAATCAAAGAAAAAAACACAAAAGAGAAAGGTTAAGATAAATGAATGAGATTTATAAGAATATTTATCAAATAGATGTAACACTCCCAAAGAGTCCATTAAAGCTTTTACACTCTTATATTATAAGAGGTGAGGATAGAAACCTTATAATAGATACAGGCTTTAATGACCCAAAATGTAAGGACGATTTATTCAGAGCTTTGTATGAGCTTGGAATTGATCTTGATTATACCGACATATTTTTAACACATTCTCACGCAGATCACAGCGGATTGGTGTGCAGCCTGCTTACAGGTAAAAATAAAGTATATTGCAGTGATATAGACGGAACTATTATGAACGAAATTCTAAGCGATAAGCTAAAGGATATGGTAAATGTAAATCTTGACATAAGCTCAACACCTGCAAAGAGAAGATTAGACTATAAAAATCACCCTGCGATGGTATTTATAATGGATAATGTTATTGACTATACACCAGTAAGCGAGGGAGATGTAATTGGAGTAGGAGAATATAAATTCAAGGTTATAGATTTGCCTGGACATACTCCGGGACAATGTGGATTATATGAGGAAAATCATAAAATATTGTTTTGCGGAGATCATATTTTAAATAAAATTACGCCAAATATTATATTTTGGAATTTTGAAGAAGACTCTCTGCAAATATATAAAAACAGCCTTGAAAAGGTAAGAAATATGGATGTAAAACACCTTTATTCAGCACATAGAGACATTATAGAAAATCATGTGAAAAGAATAGATGAAATTTTGCTTCATCATGAAAAAAGACTAAAAGAAATAACTGATTTCATTGCTGATGAAAGAAAAACAGCTTATGAGATAGCACAAGCAATTACTTGGGATTTCGGCGATGGGGACTTCGAAAAATTCGGAGTGCAGCAGGTATGGTTTGCAGTATCTGAGGTGCTTGCACATTTAGAACATTTAAGACACAAAGGTGTACTTGAAAAGGTAGAAATTGATAATGAAACAAGATATAAAAAACTATAAATAATACTTATCAGGGAACATCATTAGC
>DCPV01000216.1:15042-30110 GCA_002323775.1 Firmicutes bacterium UBA1535
GCTAATGATGTTCCCTGATAAACTAAAATTGCAAAATTCCTAAATGCTCAAGTAGTATCTTAATTCCAATAAGAATTAGGACAACTCCTCCTACTAGCTCTGCCTTTGATTTGTGTTTATTTCCAAAGGTATGACCTATTTTAACTCCTATTACACTTAAAATGAATGTTATAATTCCTATGAGTGTTATTGCAGACACTATGTTTACCTTTAAAAATGCGAAAGTCATACCGATGACAAGTGCATCAATACTTGTTGCTATAGCAAGTGTTACCATAGTTTTAAATCCGAATGAAGGATCACATTCCTCACACACTTCTCTTGACTCCTTAATCATATGAGCTCCGATTAAACCTAAAAGAGCAAAAGCAACCCAGTGATCAACATTGATAATTAAATTTTCAAATCTAGTACCCAAGGCATAGCCTATCAAAGGCATTAAGGCTTGAAAGCCTCCAAAGTATAATCCTACGATTATTGCGTTTTTCCAGCTCATCTTTTTCATAGATAGTCCTTTACAGATTGAAACTGCAAAAGCATCCATAGATAATCCGATAGCTATAGAGAATAATTCAAAAATTCCCATAATTCTTCCTCCTGTTGTAAAAATCGACAAATAAAAAATCAAGCATGCCGTACTTGATTGAAAAATGACCAATGTACAGCAACGCTATACATAAGTCTCGTTATTTAATGTGAGCCAGATTATGATGAAAATCTATAATCAGTATGTTGACTGACAACGTTGATACGCTAACTACTCCCTTATGAACATATTAATTATAAAGCAAATCAGAATAAAAATCAAGCTAAATTTTTTAAAAGATTGTCCGATATAATAGATATGAAGATATAAGTATTGATGCTATTTTAAAAGGATAGTTAATGCTAACATTATAAACAAGATTTTCAAAGAGGAGGAAGTGTTTTGAAAATAGATAATAATATAAATCGTATTAATAAGGTTAATAATCAAAATTTTATATCAAATTCCGAACAAAATGTTAAAAATGATATAAGTATTTCTGATAATTTTGATGTGTCAACCTTTGATTTAAAATCTATAGATTATGAAAAACTGACCAAATCAACGCTTGAAATCTTGAGTAAGAATTATAAGAATGTAAATATTTACATATTAAATCAGGGTAGCGTTATGGATATTAAAAACCTTGCTTCTAATTTAGGAAACGGCAAGCATCTTATTATTTCTAAGGATTTTATTGATAAAATGGGAAGCAGTGAGGAGGCTTACAATAGAGGCAAGACAATAATAGAAAAAACCCTAGAATCCTTGTCAAGCTCTGATTTAGAGCTTAAATACGGGCTTAAATCGCTTGGAGCAGTTATTGATGATAAATCAATAAATTTTTGGGCAGGCTATGAAAAGAATGATATGAGTAAATTAGAAAATGTCGGTCTAAAAACTCCTCAAAATGATTTTTTAGACCCAATTAAAACTCTTGAAAGGCAAGGAGAGGAATTAAATAAAAAGCTAAAAAGCATGAGAAAATCTTCAAGCCTTAAAACTCCTATTGATGTTTATTCAAAGCTTGCAAGTGCTAAGAGTAAACCGGAGGTAATGAGTGTGGTTTCAATGGCTAGATCCAATATAGCTAAGCTTAAAAACTCGCTTAAGGACAGCAGTGACAGTGAAAAAATAAAAATTAAGGCAATGATAAATCAGTTAGAAAAAGCTATAACAAGATCGTATAGAAAAATTAAGGATTTAACAAATGAAGAAAGTCTAGCACATGGAAGAAAGGCAGCCGAGACTAAGGAGAAAAGAAAATTAGCGGAGCATAAAAGCGAGGAGCTGAATAGAAGAAGAACTATAAGGCGTATAAGAGAAAAAGCACAGATGGATGAGGCAAACCCTCTATACTATTATCCGCAAATGTTTCTAAATAAAAAAGATGAGGATGAGGAAAGCAAATCTTCTATACAAACCATCGATACATCAGGCATAGCTCCAACGATAAGTTCAGATACTATCAGCATGCCGACAGTTGCAGCACCGGCACCGCAAAATGTAGAAATTACAGTTATGCCATCTGTTAATATATCCTTTTAAAGTTATTTACAATAAGAACTGAAATTAAAGCCCCAATAGCAAAATTAGCCTATAATTTGTTATTGGGGCTTTAATTTTTATTTATTTACAAATACCTAAATTGCAAATATTTTGTGTATTCTGCAAAATAATTTAAAACAAAGCAAAATTATATGTATAAAAAAGGTTCAAAATTCTCAATAATAATAATTGACTAAAATAAAAAAATATGATACCATGACATTAAATTGCATTTAAAATAAATATAATTTAAAATAAATATATATTTATGAATTACATAAATTAATGGAGGTATGAAAATAATGAGTTTTAGTCAGTTTAAATCAGAATTAATAGACTCTATCCTTTTAGTTAAAGCAGGAATTCAGAAGATTATAGACCCGATTGCTAAATCTGAGGGACTTACAGCTATACAATTGTATGTGTTATTTAATGTTTGTAATGGAAATATCAGTACTGTTGGTGGACTTTCAAGAGATTTTGGTGTAAATCAAGGAAATGTTTCTACGCTGTGCAAGGATTTAGAGAAGATGGGATTAATAACTCGCACTCGAAATCCTAATGATGAAAGAGTTGTAAATATGGAGATTACATCAAAAGGAATGGAGCTTGTAAAAAGATTTGATAAAAAAATTGATGATTTAGAAAATAGATTTAATAATATTTCTGAAGAACAAATTGAAACTATTGTCAAAGGAATTAAAGAATTTAGTGAATTGTTGAAAGAGCTAGAAAGGAAAAGTGAGTAGTAATGCTAGAATTAAGAAATATAAAGAAAACCTATACAGTAGGAGATATAAAAACTAAGGCCTTGGACGGAATTGATATTTCCTTTCGTGACAAAGAATTTGTGGCGATTTTAGGAGTATCAGGAAGTGGAAAAACCACATGCTTAAATATAGTCGGAGGCTTAGACAGATATGACAGCGGAGAAATGATTATAAAAGGAAAAAATACTAAAGACTTCAAAGATGTAGATTGGGATGCTTATAGAAATCATTCCATAGGCTTTGTTTTCCAAAATTATAATCTTATATCCCATATAAGTATCGTTGATAATGTTGAATTAGGTATGACTTTAGGAGGAATATCAAAGGCTGAACGAAACAAGAAAGCTATTGAGATTTTAAAAAGAGTTGGCTTAGGAGAGCATCTACATAAAAAGCCAAATCAATTGTCAGGTGGTCAAATGCAAAGAGTTGCAATAGCAAGAGCTTTGACTAACGAGCCTGAAATACTGCTTTGTGATGAGCCTACAGGAGCATTAGACAGCCAGACAAGTATTCAAATTATGGATTTGATAAAGGAGATTTCACGTGAAAGATTAGTAATTATGGTAACACATAATCCTGAAATAGCTAATCAGTATGCAGATAGAATAGTAAGATTTCAAGATGGGAAAATAGTTTCTGACAGCAATCCATATAATGAAAACAGCCAAAAATATAAATTCAGTTTAAAAAGAACCAGTATGAGCTTCTTAACTGCTTTGAAACTGTCTTTTAATAATATTAAAACGAAGAAAGGAAGAACATTTCTTACAGCTTTTGCTTCCAGTATTGGTATAATTGGTATTGCTGTTATTTTAAGTCTTTCAACCGGATTTCAAACTAAAATTGACGAATTCCAAAGCAATGCAATGAATGAGTTTCCAATCATGATTTCCCAAGGTCGAATGAAAGTTGACGCTGAAAGCATGAAAGATATGAGAGCTCAAATGATGGGGAAAAGAGAATATGTTGATTCAGACGAGGTTTTCCTGTATGATCCGGAAGAAATGAGCGTAATACATCATAACATTTTAGAAGAAGAATTTATAGAGTATATTAATAATGTAGATTCATCTATTGCCAGCGGTATTGGCTATGTCCGTTTAACAAATATGAATTTACTAAGAAAAGCAGATGATAAAATAGCACCTGTGAGCATCACATCGGGGGTGATGAGTATGGCTTCCGGCTCTATGGGAGGTATGGCAAGCATGTCTAATATGAGCAATATGGCATTGTCATCATATCCGATTGAAACAAATAAAGATGGAAAGAAGTATTTAGAAAAAAATTATGAATTAATTTATGGTGAATATCCTAAGAATGAATTTGAATTAGTATTAGTTGTAAATACGAGAAACAAAATTAGCTTTCAAACCTTAAAAGACCTAGGATTTAATACGGATAATGTAGAAAGTATTAAATTTGATGATATTGTAGGAACTGAATTTAAACTTATAAATAATAATGATTATTACGAAAAAACACAATTTGGAACGTATTTACCAAGCAGCGATTATTCTAAGATGTATAATTCAGAAAATAGCAGAACTTTGAAAATAAGCGGTATTGTCAGACAAGACAAGGAAAGTGATGTAGCACTTTTAGCTCCTGGACTCGCTTATAGTGATAAGCTGCTGCAAGTAGTTATAGATGACAACATAGAATCTGATATTGTCAAATCTCAGAAAGAAGCCAGTCATAATATTATGACAATGCAAGAAATAAACCCCGAAGAAAAAGAATCGTTTATATCATATTTGGGCGGTAGCTATAAACCTATTGTAGTAATGATATATCCTAATGGCTTTGAAGAAAAAGATTTGCTTACACAATATTTGGATGACTACAACAAAGGTAAGGAAAAAGAAAACCAAATAGTTTATACCGACCTTGCTTCAACTATATCCACGATGAGCGGAGGAATAATGGATGCAATAACTATTGTTCTAATATCCTTTGCTGCTATATCCTTAGTTGTTAGCCTTATTATGATAAGCATTATCACTTATGTATCAGTGTTGGAAAGAACAAAAGAAATAGGTATATTAAGAGCTTTGGGTGCGAGAAAGAAAGATATAACCCGTGTTTTTGACGCAGAGACATGTATTCTTGGCGTCTTTTCCGGAACTTTAGGGGTAGTAATTGCTTATCTTTTAACTTTCCCGACAAATTCAATTATTTATAATCTGACGCAATTAAAAAATGTATCAAATCTTCAGCTGATACATGCAGTTGGATTAGTTGTTTTAAGTACGGTATTGACAATGCTCGGCGGTCATATTCCTGCTAAAATGGCTTCAAGAAAAGATGCTGTTGAAGCATTAAGAAGTGAATAAAAATTATCTAAAAAAACTGCCCCTCATTTTTGAGGGGCAGAGAAGTTTATATCAATTTTAAAATTTCACTTTCCGATATTGGCTTACTGAAAAGATAGCCTTGCATAGTGCTACAGCCGCAA
The DNA here is from genome assembly GCA_002323775.1 of Firmicutes bacterium UBA1535. Lineage (GTDB taxonomy): Bacteria > Bacillota > Clostridia > Tissierellales > Sedimentibacteraceae > UBA1535. The sequence continues at coordinate 20,348 of DCPV01000216.1, forward strand.
AAGTTCAGATATGTCTGCTGTTCCTCTGCTTCCACACCCTCAGCGATGACTTTAAGTCCTATTTCTTGTGCAAGAGAGACAATTGTCTTTACAATTCTACGGTCAACTCCATCTGATACAGTGTTATCAACAAAGGATTTATCAATTTTCAGAACATCTATAGGGAGACTTTTCATATAATTTAATGAAGAATATCCCGTACCAAAATCATCCAGATAAATCATAATGCCATGTTTTTTTAATTCTGCCAGCTTTTCATAGATATCGCCTAAAGGTTCCATTAAGCAGGATTCTGTTATTTCTAATGCTACGCTTCCTTTTTTGAGTTCAAATCGATTAAAAGCTTCAATGACATCATTTACAAAGTTGCTTTGTCTAAGCTGTACAGGTGATACATTGCATGAAACGCATATTTTCTTGTGCATCAATCTTTTAGCAAATGCAAAGCTGCTTTCTATAACCCACTTTCCAATTTCATTGATTAGACCTATTTCCTCTGCGACAGTAATAAATTTTTTTGGAAGTACAAGACCGTGAGATTTACTGTTCCAACGAATAAGTGCTTCAACTCCTACAACTTGTCCGTTTTCTGTATTAATTTGAGGTTGATAGTACAATAAAAACTCGTGGTTTCTATGAGCGTCTCTCAATCTCTTTTCTAAATCAGTTCTCTGTTCAAGCTGTTCTAGCATGTTGCTGTCATATAAAACATAGTTGCCTTTTCCGTTGCTTTTCGCCTTATACATAGCCAAGTCAGCATGCTTCAAAAGCTCCTCTACAGTTTTGCCGTCAAATGGATAAACTGCAATTCCTATGCTACAGGTAATGTAGAAGCTAAGATTATTGACTATAATTGCTTCTTTGAATAAGGAAAGAATTTTATCACCTAATTCTATAGCATCTTCCTTTTCAGCTATGTCAGAGGAATGGATAAGGAATTCATCTCCACCGAGTCGTGACAGTATCAGATTTGGCGAAGATAGAACGTTGAGGCGTTTGGCAATCTCAATCAACATTTTGTCTCCAAAGGAGTGACCATGAGTATCATTGATTCGGTTGAAATTATCAATGTCAACAAAGAAAATACTTCCAACACATGGGAAAACATTGCATTTGCTTACTCTTTCCTGTAACTCGCTTATGATGTAGGTTCTGTTTGGCAGGCTAGTAAGCTTATCATAATATGCAAGTCGATGAATTTTTTCTATATCTTGCTTTCGTTCTTGCATTTCCTTTTGAAGTCTATAGTTGCTGTTACGGAGCAACCATGCGTATAGCAGAAAGGAAGCCAAAATAAAAATAGTCATTGTCAGATAGCCAATACCTTGCTTTTTAAGAATTGCTTCAAGCATTCTGTAAGGACTTTCTACATACATGCCCGTACCGATATAAGCTTGAATTTCTGGTATTCCTATGACAAAGGATAACTTTTCTTCAATAGAGGACTGGTTTGGAAGATAATAAGCATAAGTAACAAAGGATCCCTTGGGATTTGTTATTGCAGCATTAACCAAGGACTGTATAATATACTTACCTTTTGCATCTTTAAGAAGCCATTGATTAGTACCTTCCTTTTCTCGTTCGTAAGGTTGAACTAGCATGGTTCCGTCGTAGCTGCTCATAAAAATATAATTGAGACCAAATTCATCGTTATAAGTCATTTCTTTTACAAAATTGACAATCTTGCTTTTTGCCTCGTCACGAGTTATTTCACCGTTTCTAAACTGAACAACAAAAGGCTCAATAGTATTGTATGCAAGGTGAACTATTCTGCTGACCGAGTTTTGTCTTTGTTGTTCCATATGATGCTTGAAATCTTTAGCTATATCTTGAGAAAATATTAATGGAAAAAGCACTACTATCAAAGAATAAGCTGCAAAAACCATTATCCAAGCCCATGTATGTCTTTTTAATTTGTTTTTCATACTTATATCCTCCGATTACTCTGAGTTCCTGCTATTCTGTACGATTATATAATCATTAGCATTATTAAATATAAGCATTATTAGTATTTAATTTGAATTTTGCAACTTCCTCATGTAATGTAGTAGCTTGTGCTGACATTTCTTCGCTTGTGGCAGAATTTTCTTCTGCTGTAGCTGCATTAGTTTGAACAACTGCTGAAATCTGAGTTAGACCTTCCTTAACTTCTTCAATAGCATTAGCTTGTTCTGAGGATGATTGTTCAATCTTAGACATAAGCTCCATAACACGTTGAGATTGCATTTCTAATTCTACTAATACCTGTGCTGTCTGTTCTGTTATTTGTGTTCCACGAGATACTGATACAACTGAACTTTGTATCAATTCACCTGTTTGTTTAGCCGCTTCGGCAGATTTTGCGGCAAGTGCACGTACTTCATCTGCTACAACTGCAAAGCCCTTTCCGGCATTTCCGGCACGTGCTGCTTCAATTGCTGCATTAAGTGCAAGAATATTAGTCTGGAACGCAATATCTTCAATCACCTTAGTAATGTTGGCGATTTGATTTGAAGATGAATTTATTTCTTCCATGGCTTCTGTGAGCTGTGCCATATGATGATTTCCAGATTTTGCACCTGAGCTGGATTCATCCACATACTTAGATGCTGAATTTACATTTTTAGAGTTTTCCAAAGCCTGCTCTGATATTTTTATAATAGCGGCATTTAATTCCTCAATAGAGCCAGCCTGTTCTGTCGATCCCGAAGCAAGAGCCTGTGCTCCGCTTGAAACCTGAGAAGCACTGGTACTAACCTGTTCGGCTGCTATATTTATATTTTGCATAGTATTATTTAATGTTGAAATAGTACTTTCTATTGTTTGCTTAAGAGCCGTGAAATCTCCTGGATAGTCTAAATCTACGTGAAGATTGAGGTCTCCTTGAGATATTTTTGAAAATTTTTCAGCTATATCGTCAATAATAGTCATCTGAAACTTATTAGTCTTTTGAATGAGCCTTGCCATTTGTCCAAGCTCATCTTCACTCTCGTATTTTATTTCAGCCTTCATATTTCCTTTTGATATTTCAGTATATGTATTTACAATTTCATTTACCGGATTAAGTATTGATTTTCTTATAGAAATTATTACTATAATTGTAAGCAATGCGGATATAGCTGTGCAGGAAATTAATAAAATCCATGCTAAGTTTGAAGTTGCTTGAGAATCAGCATTTTGCTTTGCGGCACGGTCATTGGCAGCTGTTGAGAAATTAAGCAAAATTTTCATTGCTTGATCAATTCTTGGTTTATATTCGTCCTGAAATAAATTTAAAGCCTTAGCAAGATTTGATTCTGAACGGTTAAGCACAAGCTCGTTAATTTCAGAACGCTTACCCGCAGCTTCGGCTATAACTTTTTTTAAGTTTTCAATATCTGCATCCCTGTCATTATTTCGTTGATTATTTTTGTAAGCATCTAATTCGCTTACAATTGATTTACCATAACCACTTGCTGTATCAAGTGAAAATTTTGACGATTGTACATCATTAGCTGTTATTGCTTCAAGCAGGCTATGAAGAATACCCTGCATATCCACCTGCATACTTCTTAAATGTTCTGCATTAGGGACAGTATACTGTCCGTATAAATCGATTTGATTTCCAATATTATTAATGCTGTATAGTGATAGTACTGCGGACAGTACCATTAAAATAAGCACGATACCAAACCCAAATATTAATTTTTTACTTATAGACAGATTTTTAATAAAGCTGCCCCTTTGTTCTTTTGTTCTACTAGTAGTCATAATAGTCCTCCAATTTAAGTTGTTGTTTAGTTTTTTGTAATTAATTTTATTTACTTATATTTAATACCCTAATTTATGCTAATTTAATCATAATAACGTATTCATTTTTAGATTATTTTGAAAAAACTTTCAAATGTGTGACGAAATGTAAAACTTACATAGATGTTATAATATATTACTTATTAGATTTATCAGAGCAGTTCTGCAAATTCTTTGCATCCAAATCTGTCAGACAAGTTATGTTTATATAAATGTGCTTTCAGATTTTTGTATATCTTGTCTTATTATTGGCAAATAATGGGTATTGTGTATAAAAAAAGAGAAGAATATTGAACGATTTAAGTAGTCCAAGCATAAAATATATGGACAGTATTCTGATACTGTTATATGTAAAAATTTATCGGAGGTTTTGTTTATGGATAATTATAGTATTCAATATAATGAAAATTGTAGAAAATGCCACAATAGTAATATAAATCATAATGGATTATGCTGTCCGTCTTCTTGTCCAACTGTTTGTCCGCCTGGACCTGTAGGGCCAATAGGTCCGCAAGGTCCACAAGGAGCACAAGGTCCGGCAGGTGCACAAGGTCTGCAAGGTCCGGCAGGAGCTCAAGGCCCAGCAGGAGTGATAGGCCCTCAAGGAGCACAAGGAGAGGCAGGTCCGGCAGGTCCACAAGGCCCGGCAGGTCCAATAGGCCCACAAGGTCCAGCGGGAGCGATAGGTCCACAAGGAGCACAAGGAGAGGCAGGCCCAGCGGGAGCACAAGGTCCGGCAGGTCCGGCAGGAGCTCAAGGCCCGGCGGGAGCAATAGGTCCACAAGGAGCGCAAGGAGAGGCGGGTCCGGCAGGTCCACAAGGAGAGGCAGGCCCAGCAGGTCCACAAGGCCCAACCGGAGAAGTCGTTCTAGCTTATGGCTCTTTAAGAGGAAGTGCTGTAGAGACACCTGGGGAAGCATTCGTACCTGTAGTGTTTAATGTGGTTGGACCTTTATCAAATACTGTTGCAGTGAGTGTTACAGGCAATGAGTTAGTAGTAGGAGAAGATGGAGTTTACCAAATAACAATATCAATTAACGCAATAGCTACTACTGACCCAGACCCAGACCAGCCATACCTGAATGCTATCATTACTGTCAATGCTCTACCAATTTTCGGAGATGTCACTACTTTCTTTAAAATACAGAATAGAAGCAGTTCAACTTTTGTTGTTCAAGCTGCTTTATCAGCAGGAGATGAAGTTGGAGTAAGTATTAGTACGACTTTTCCTGTTATGTCTTATATGAATCGCTCTTTGACTATTGTTCAATTAAGTGATTAAAGGATTTAAAATATTAATATTACCAAACTCTATGAGCGTATCCTAAAAACCTACTTTAGGGCAAACTCTTTTGTTTTTTCTCAATATGATATGAATATAAAATCACTGTAAGAATTAAAAGAATGAACAACTCTTGCAAAAGGTATATATAAATAATAAAAATATTTGACAAGTTATTGATGACTATTTATTATATAATGTAAATACAGAATAAAACAGTTGATATTTATAATACAAACATATAAACTATATAATTATAAGCAAAGCGTTAAATATTATAAATACATGGAAAGGATAAATTAAAATTTGAAATCAGTTATTCCAAAATTGAAAAAAAGTCAGCTATTTGATAGAATGAATGATGATGAAATAGAGCATTGCCTGAAGTGCAGTAAATCTGCAATTGTTTCTTATAAAAAAGATGAAATAATTTTTTTTGAAGAAGATACTCCAAAAAAACTTTTTATATTAATTGAAGGCTCAGTTTCAATTTGCAATGATTCCTTATCAGGCAAAAGAAATATAATCACTACTATTAATCATGAGGGAGATTTGTTTGGAGAAGTATTTTTATTTATAAATAAAAATGAATATGAAAACTATGCCATAGCCCTAAACGATACAAAGCTTCTTCAAATGCCTAAGGAATATCTTTACAGTAGCTGCGGTAAAAATTGTACATTTCATACCTTATTGATTTCAAATATGCTTTCAATTCTTGCACGAAAGGCGTATTATCTCAATCAGAAGCTTAATATTTTGTCAAGCAATAATCTTCGTCAAAAAATTTCAAAGCTGCTTCTTAGAAATTCATCTAAGGATGGAAATGTTAAATTAGAAATGAATCGAGAGGAATTAGCAGACTTTTTAAATGTAGCACGTCCGTCACTTTCAAGAGAGCTTATGAAAATGCAGGACGATGGACTAATAAAAATTGACAGAAAAAAAATAAAAATTATTGATTTTGAAGAAATGCAAAATAATTTTTAAATCCGTAACATTTGTTACGGATTTATTTTTTTTATCCTGTTAAAATAAACACATCAAACAAACAAAATATAATTTAAAAAAAATATATAATTTAATTAAAATCGGAGGATATAAAAAATGGAAAATAAAATGTTTTGTTATCAATGTCAAGAAACAGCTAACTGCACAGGCTGTACACAAGCAGGGGTATGTGGAAAAAAACCAGAAGTAGCGGCTATGCAGGATTTATTAGTATATGTTACAAAGGGTATTTCAGAAGTAACTACTCGACTACGTGAAGAAGGAAAGGAAATTAAGCTTGATATTAATCATTTAGTTTCTTTGAATTTATTTACTACAATAACAAATGCTAACTTTGATGAAGAAATGATAGTTTCACGTATTGAAACTACATTAGAAAAGAAAAAAGAATTAATTAATCAATTAAATAATAAAGAAAATTTACCTGAAGCAGCACTTTGGGAAGCAAAACGAGAAGCGTTTGAAGCTAAAGCGTCTGAAGTTGGAGTTCTTTCTACAAAGGATGAAGATGTAAGAAGCCTAAGAGAGCTGATAACATACGGATTAAAAGGACTTTCTGCTTATAGTAAGCATGCTAATGCTTTGCTTAAAGATGATGAAAATGTCGACTCATTTATGCAAAAAGCTTTATCAAAAACACTTGATGACAGTATTGGTATAAATGAACTAATTGCTCTTACATTAGAAGCTGGTAAATACGGTGTAAGCGGTATGGAGCTTTTAGACAAGGCAAATACTACTGCATACGGAAATCCTGAAATTACAAAGGTTAATATCGGTGTAGGAAACAGACCTGGTATTTTAATCTCTGGTCATGACTTGCGTGATATGGAAATGCTTTTAAAGCAAACTGAGGGAACAGGAGTAGATATTTATACTCACTCTGAAATGCTTCCGGCACACTACTATCCGGCATTCAAGAAATATTCTCATTTTGTTGGGAACTATGGAAATGCTTGGTGGAAACAAAAAGAAGAATTTGAAAGCTTTAATGGACCAATTCTTATGACAACAAACTGTATAGTTCCTCCAAAAGACAGCTATAAAGACAGATTGTACACTACTGGAGCTGCCGGCTTCCCCGGATGCAAGCATATTTCAGGAGAAATAGGTGAAGAAAAAGACTTCTCTGCAATTATCGAGCATGCAAAAAAATGTGCGGCTCCAACTGAAATTGAAACCGGTGAAATCATAGGTGGATTTGCACACAATCAAGTTCTGTCACTTGCTGACAAAATTGTTGATGCTGTAAAATCAGGCGATATTAAGAAATTTGTAGTTATGGCTGGCTGTGACGGTAGAGCAAAATCAAGAAACTATTATACTGACTTTGCAAAAGCTTTACCTAAGGATGCAGTAATTTTAACAGCAGGCTGTGCTAAATACAAGTACAATAAGCTTAATTTAGGTGATATAGGTGGAATTCCACGTGTTTTAGATGCTGGACAATGCAATGACTCTTATTCACTTGCAGTAATCGCTCTTAAATTAAAAGAAGTATTTGGACTTGATGATATTAATCAGCTTCCTATAATATATAATATCGCATGGTACGAGCAAAAGGCTGTAATAGTTCTTTTATCTCTCCTTTACCTTGGAGTTAAGAATATTCACCTTGGACCGACACTTCCTGCATTCCTTTCTCCTAATGTTGCTAAGGTGTTAGTAGATAACTTCGGAATTGCTGGTATAGGAACTGTAGAGGACGATATCGAGTTGTTTTTCAATGAAGAAAAGGGCAAGGATAATATAATAACAGAAGATATGACAATTGGTGATATACTACGTATGGACTCTGGTATTGCTGCAATTCTTATGAATAGCGGTATGCACTGCTTAGGCTGTCCGTCATCTCAAATGGAATCTATTGCAGAGGCATGTATGGTACACGGTATTGATGTAAATACTATGTTAGAACAGCTTAATAGCCACATGAACAGTAAATAAGACATTAAAAAGCAATAGGGAATTAAAAACTTCCCTATTGCTATATAAAATAATATAAGAGTATTTATCGGAATTTTGGATAAATGAATATATGGAGGTAATTATGAGTGCTTTTTTAGGGCCAATTCATTATTGGCTTTACAATAAAATAAAATTACAAGAAAATTTTATAGAAAATATTTTAGATGCTTCATCTCAAAATAATTGGTATCAAGGCTTAAAAAACGAGGTGGAAGAAGCTTATGGAAAACCAGATGACAGACCCTTAGAGGATATAATTGACCAAAACAATATCCATGGCTGGCTGCAAGGAAAAATTTCTCAAGCTGAATTAAGATTAGCGTTTGTTGTGACTAATATTGCTAGAAAAAATTTTGATTACGTTTCTGAGCTTAAAAAAATTGCTTACAGCTTTGGAGCTGCAAACAGCGTTTCTGAAAATTCTACTGCTAGTGATTGCTATAAATTTTTAAATGACAGTCTGATAGATGGTATGCCATGTGACAGAGTAAATGATGTTATAGAATCTGATGAGAATAAAGTAGTTTGGAAACAAAATATATGCGTTCACTCTGATTATTGGACTAAGGTCGGAGGAAATGCTGAGGTATATTATACTCTAAGACATGAAATAATAAAAGGAATGATTTCTAAGAGTGATTTAGAATATGTTCCAAATGAAAATGGATTAAATATTATTAGGAGGAAGTGATTAAATGTACAGTGTTGAGTTAATGGTCAAGGAACATGAAAATATATTAAAATTAATTGATGTAATAAGAAATGCCTGTTGTGAAATTTTAGACGGTGCTGAGGTAAATGTAGAGGATTTTGAAAAAATGATACAATTTGCCAGAAATTATGCAGATAAACATCATCATGGAAAAGAAGAAATAATATTTTTTTCAAAAATGACAGAGCATTTAGGAGAGCTTGCTGAAAAGCTTATTAATCATGGGATGCTTGTGGAGCATGATTTAGGCAGACTTCATATGTCTGAGTTAGAAACATCACTGCACCAATATAGAGATAACCCTCAAACTATATATAAGCTTGGAATTATTGGAGGGGCAGTAGGATATGCAAATCTGCTTACAAGACACATAGATAAGGAAAACAATGCAGTGTTCAAATTTGCAGAAAAAAATCTTTCATCTGAAGTTTTAGAATCTATAGACGAGCTTATTAAGGATTTCGAAAAAAATGCACAGGAGCAATGTATTCAAGAAAAATATCTTGGCATACTAGAGGAATTGACAAGCAAATACTGTTCAAATAAATAATATGATTAAATGTATTTGCAAGTGGAAAAATTGCAAGAGACATGGCAAATGCGATGAGTGCAAAGAATATCATAAAAACCATAAAAAATATCCATTGCCATTTTGTGAAAACAATAAAGTGAAAAAACAAAAAGAATTAGAAATTATTATTTATGATAGTAAAAAATAAAAAATTAAACGATTTTAAAGTACTGTTATTCTGCTAAAATTTTAGCTTTACAACAGTACTTTTTGTTTTCATATAAAAGTCTCAAATAATATAGATGGCATATTTGTAAATGGAAAATCTTTGTTTGATAAACCTTAAAATAAGTAGTATAATATTTAAAGTAACTTTATTTATAGAATATCAAATAATAGCACAGTCCTGCTCATAGAGCAAGATTATGCTATTTTAGAACAATGTATTCGTCAGAGGACGGAATAATAAATGGAGGAACAGAAATGAGATTATCTAATATAACTTGGCCAA
>DCPV01000079.1 GCA_002323775.1 Firmicutes bacterium UBA1535
ATTGAAATTGACAAATGTATATAAAATATGGTAGTATAAAAAAACTTGATGTAAATAATTAGATTTGAAAATTTGATAATAATTAAAAATAATATTGTAAAACCAATATATAGGAGGTTTATTTTGTTGAAAAGTGTAGAAGAAATGAAAGCTGCAAGTGATAAAGTGCAGTTAGCTGAAGCAATTAAAACTATGCAAAATGAAATAAATAAAAAGCACATGGAAAATGGTGTAATAATGATAGACCCTAATTCAGCATACATAGATTCTGAGGTAGAAATTGGAAAGGGCACTGTAATTTATCCTGGAACTATTTTAGAAAATAAGACAGTAATTGGTGAAAACTGTATAATTGGACCAAATACGAGAATAATAAACTCAACAATAAAAAATAATGTGGAAATTGACAGCTCTAAGGTAATAGATTCCTTTATAGATGAGTATAGCACTGTAGGACCTTTTGCATATCTAAGACCGGCGACAAGACTTGGGAAAAATGTTAAGATAGGCGATTTTGTAGAGCTTAAAAATGCAACTGTGGNNCTGTGGATGATGGCTCAAAGGCATCACATCTGTCTTATATTGGAGATGCTGAAGTAGGCAAGGATGTAAATATTGGATGTGCAGTTATTTTTGTAAACTATGATGGCAAGAAAAAGAATAAAACTATAGTTAAAGATGGTGCTTTTATAGGTAGCAACTCAAATCTTGTAGCCCCTGTTACTATTGAAGAATCAGCTTATGTTGCCGCTGGCTCTACAATAACTGATGATGTTGAAAAAGAAACACTTGCAATTGCAAGAGCGAGACAGGTAAATAAGCCTGGCAGAGGAGCAGGAAGATATTAATAAATTTAGGAAAGGAAACAAAGATGTACTTAATTGTTGGGTTAGGAAACCCAGGAAAAGAATATGCTGGGACAAGGCACAATGTTGGCTTTGATACCATTGATTTTTTAGCGCATAAAAATAATGTAAAATTAGATAAATTAAAGTTTAATGCTGTTTTTGGTGAATATAATATAAAGGGCGAAAAAGTTATTTTATTTAAGCCTGTTACATATATGAATTTAAGTGGCAATGCAGTTATTGAGGCGGTTCGCTATTATAAAATTCCAATAGAGAACATAATTGTTGTTTATGATGATATTGATATTCCTCTCGGTTCGTTAAGAATTAGACCGCATGGGAGCAGTGGCACTCATAATGGCATGAAATCAATGCTTTATCAGTTACAAACAGAGAATTTTAAACGTATAAGAATAGGAATAGGAAAAAGCAAAAACTCGAATATAAGCTTAGGAGACCACGTGCTTCAAAAATTTGACAACGATGAAAGAATGATTGTCAATGATACTATTCAAAGTGCCGGACTTGCTGCTGAGGATATTATAAGTAACGGCTTAGAATTTGCAATGAATAATTATAATAAGAGGGTAGAGGAAAAATAAAACAAATTAATGGAAAGATATTTATTTTCACAATTTCAAAATACTGAAAAATTTAAAGCGATTATAGAAAATTATGATGCTAATAAACGCCAACTTATTCATGGACTTAATGAAGAAGGAATGGCTTATTTATGTTGCAATTTGAATGATTATAAAATAGATAAAATACTGATTATAACAAGCAATGAGTTTAAAGCCAAAGAAATAAATAATTATATAAATTCATACACTAAAAATTCTGATATTTTTAACCAAAGAGAATTGATATTATATAATGTTGATGCTCTTAGCAAGGAAGACATCTATAAGAGAGTAAATACGCTATACAAGGTAATTAATGAAGAAAAGCTTATTGTTACTGCAAGTGTAAATTCTTTGATTAGCAGAGTTATTCCTAAAGAAAAATTTAAGAAAAATATGCTAAAATTAGAATATGGCTTATCATATGATTTTGAAAATTTGATACACAGCTTAATTGATCTTGGCTACGAGCGAGTCGAGGCAATAGAGGGACGAGGACAATTTTCTATTAGAGGTGGAATTTTAGATATTTTTTCATTATCTGAGAGCAACCCTTATAGAATTGAGTTTTTCGACGATGAAGTGGACTCAATAAGATCTATAGACATAAAAACTCAAAGATCCATAAAAAATGAAAAAGAATTGCTTGTTTTGCCTTGCAGTGATGTATTTTTTAATAAAGAAGAACTTGATTATATCAAAAAAGAATTAGAAAAGGATTATCAAAAAAGACTAAAAAAGCTTGATACTTCGACATCGTCTTATGATAAAGTTAAGGAAAACTTAAATTCACTGTATGAAAGCTATGCTTTTAAGATAGGTGAAAATACAAGCTTTAACAACACAGACCTTTTATTACCCTTTGCCAATTTTGAGTTTGAAAGTGTTATTGATTATTTTGACGATAATACTCTTGTCGTTTTACTTGAACCTGATAAGGTATATGAAGAATTTAAGGTTTTATCTGAAAGCTTTAATTTAAGCTATGCACAATTATTTGAAAAAGGTGAGGCCTTTTATAAGCAAAGTGATATATATTTTAGCAGAGCTGATATTGAAAAGAAGATAAACAGCAAAAAGATAATGTATCACAATGCTATAATTAAAACAAATAAGAATTATCAAATAGATGATATTTGCCAGATAATCTCAAAGGATGCAACTGCCTATTACGGCAAAATGGAAGATCTATCCAGCGAACTTAACAGATATAAATACAAGGGATATAAGACATTAATAGTGCTAAGCAGTGATGAAAAATGCAAAAAACTGCATTTATTATTGAATGATTATAATTGTAGCACTGTTTTATCCTTTGATTCATCTACACCTATGTCTGGACAGGTTTTTATAACGACAGGAGATTTGAAAAAAGGCTTTGAGATGCTTGAAAGCAAGCTTTTACTTTTGACAGAAAATGAAATTTTTGGAGTTGTCAAAAAGAAAAGCAAAATTAAGATAAACAAAGCTAAGAAAAATAAGATTGAAACATTTTCTGATTTAAAGCTTGGCGACTATGTTGTGCATGAATATCACGGAATAGGGCAATATATAGGAATAGAAGAATTAAATGTTCAAAATGTAAAGAAAGACTATCTTTGCATAAGGTATCATGGAGAGGATAAACTCTATGTTCCTGTTGACCAGATGTCCTTGATACAAAAATATATAGGCTCAGACTCTATCACACCAAAAATAAATAAGATGAGCAGCCAAGAATCGAATAAGGTTAAGGAAAGGACTAAAAAAGCAATTGAGGATATGGCAGGAGAGCTGATAGAGCTTTATGCCAAGAGAAGGGTACTTAAAGGCTTTGCATATTCACCTGATACAGAATGGCAAAAAGATTTTGAATATAAATTTCCTTTTGAGGAAACAGACGATCAGCTCAGATGCGTTGAAGAAATCAAAGGCGATATGGAAAAAAGTCAGCCTATGGATAGACTTTTATGCGG
>DCPV01000235.1:0-2611 GCA_002323775.1 Firmicutes bacterium UBA1535
GTGGTCCGCTGTTAAAAGCAAAAACATTTAATCCGGTAGCATCTGAAATCCTTTTTGAAGTAGTACCAGTACCACATAATTTATGCTTTTCTAAAACATCCTTATTCTTAGTACACCAATTTACCATAGTATCCTTTAAATTATCATGTGCAATAAGAGCAATATTTTTTTGTTTTGCAATAGGCTTAAGTTCTATCAAACCTTTATCCTCCTTTAGTTTTTAAGCAAATTATATATTAACTATATTATATCATCATTTCCAATCAAAATAAACATTTTCTAAAATTTATGAACAACATTTTTAGTAATATTATTTATTATAACCTCAACACTAATATATAACAAAATATAAAATGGTAAAAAAGCAATGCCTTTTTACCATTTCAATCAATCATATTTTTTTAATTGGCAACCACAGCTTAAATCCTGCCAAATCACCCTCACCTTTAAACCATTCATCTGAGAAAATATGTTCTTCATAGAAAGTTCTTTCCTTTAAGTCAAATTCATATCCTCCCATATCTCTAAGACACTCAGCCATAACGCCATACGCTTTTTGCATAGATGCCCCTATATCAACAGTTTTGTCATCATTAAATTCAGTCATTGCAACATCTCCTATAAGGAATAAACCTTTTGGAGCATCTACTATATGAGAATCCTTAAAGATAGCATTTTCTTCTTCATCTCCAAAAATGAACATTTGTGCAGTATACTCGTGTGAACCTGTTTCCTCATCATGATGATGTTCTTCACCATTTGGATGGTGACCCTTAGGTGCACATCCGATATATCTGCGTGCCTTATAATCACTTACATTCTCAGTTACCCAGCTTCTAAGCATATTCCATGCTGCTTCTTCAGGTGCAAGACAATCCACATCAAAAGATACTACACGTTCCATGCTGTGTTCTTCGATACGTACTAATGGTTTAGTACCCATATTAAAATTACCTCCGTTAATTGTTATTTTGAAGGAGATTGGAGGGTAGTCATTATGAATTCCAAGCTTTCTGACACTTGTAGGACTTACTCCGTGAAATGTTTGAAACGCTCTTGTAAATGCTTCCGGAGATTCATATCCATATTTTAATGCAAGGTCAATAATTTTGATATCACTGTTTAAAAGCTCATATGCAGACAATGACATTCTTCTTCGCCTCACATATTCTGATATTGTAATATCTGTTGCAAATGTAAACATTCGCTGAAAACGAGACATCGAGCAGCAAGCTATGCGTGCTATCTCTGCATAATCAATTTTTTCCTCAATATGCGACTCAATATATCTAAGTGCATCGTTCATTTTATCTAACCATTCCATATTTATCTCACCTCAAAAAAACTATAACATAAAATGTCGGCAAATTCCTTGCAGAAAAAGTTAAGTACTGCAAGACATATTATAGTATTTAAACTAAGTAACTAAGACTGTTCAATATTATGTAATTGTTCCTCAACTATCAGCTCATTTACAATATTAATAAATTCTCTTACATCTGCAAAATCAGAAACACACATTTTAAATTCTATCATCCCATGACAAGCTAATTTCTTTTTACCATTAAATTCATACAATGTTTTAGCTAAACAAGGACAACAGGCTATACATTCTGTTAAGTTTGAAAACATTCTGCTTGCAAATTCAGGTGAAGTTTCAGCAATTTTATTTAAAGTTGCTTCCATCATGTCGGCTTTTCTATGCCAAAATTCAGGTTTACCGTTTGTTATAATATACCACCACAAGGAATGATACATAATGTCGTTGCTTATGTAAGCAGAATATGAAAATCCATATTCTGATGCTAAATATGTTATTTTACTTCCATTTTTATCTAATATTCTTTTAAATTTCATTGGTTTTAGCTTGCGTAAGAAATCATCTGTCTTTATTATTTCATTCTGTATCTCACTTGGCAATAGGGATATCATTCCTTCAAAATTAGGTTTTTGTCCTTCTTCCACTGCTTCATTTCTTGTCAATGCTTTTGGAAGTTCCATATTAGAGTGTAAAATTTCTGGCATTTGCTCATATTCTGTAACACTTAATGATTTGATAAATAAATTAACTCGTTTTGCACAGGATATTTTTATCTTAAAGCCTGTATCATTGAGTTCTTTCAATAATTTTGACTTCATGTACTTTTCTTTTTCTGAATAAAATCGTTCTTCGCCATTTATTAATATTTGCATTGAAGTTAAACCATAAATTACAGATATATCAACAAATTCATTCATAGGAATATAATCATGGAAAAATCTTGGCTTATAATTTGGTTCAATTATATCGTCAATGCGTCTATTATCCGAGCAATGCGACCCAAAACTCAAATGACCATTGCCTAAAATCAAATATAAGCATGGCGAATCAATTTTTACTGTAAAATCAATACGTATGGGTAATTTAAAGCTATCTTGTAAGTATAAATATGAATCCAATTTCATATTTTTATTATCAAATTTTGTAGCTAATCTTTTAGTTGTAGTTACAAACAGTAATCCATCTTTTATTTCCTTAATAATATTACCTTTTGTCAATAGCATATTAAAGTCAATTTCATGCTTTTTCATTCGAAACACTCTCCAAATACTTTTTTGATTTAATTATATA
>DCPV01000235.1:2682-3326 GCA_002323775.1 Firmicutes bacterium UBA1535
TTATATAAACTTATCTTTTTCAATTCTCAGTTAATATTTTTTATACCATACCGAATAAAATAAAACCTATGCTATTAATTGCAAAATTAGCAAACATATGTATAAGCCATGAAATATAGATATTTTTATACCTTTCATTAAAATAGTTAAAAATTAATCCACCTATGAATAATGCAGATAGTGTTAATGCGAATAATGTTATATCAAACCAGCCTATCATAATTGCTACATGGTAAAGTGCAAATGCTGATGAGCTGAAAATATATGCAAATTTTCTTGAAGAATTTTCTTTGAGTGTAAAAAATGAAAATCCACGAAAAAAGAATTCTTCTAATAAAGAATTAATAAAAGATATGTAAATAGATATCCACAAAAAATTATTTTTATTCACGCCGATATTTTCAGTCAGAGATAAGGTTATATTTGATAAATTAAAAAATCTACCAAGTAAAAAATAAGCTCCGAGAATAACAGCAAAAACAGAAATTCCGGATAAAAATGCAATAGCAAGTCCCTGTTTATTTGGCTTAAATAAAAGCTTTAAATTCACACTTTTATCATACCTTGAGTAAGCAATTGGAAATATTAAAAATAATAATATCTTAAAAATAGATTTTACTAAATACTGTGCTTTCATCGCATCT
>DCPV01000235.1:3401-10898 GCA_002323775.1 Firmicutes bacterium UBA1535
AGCAGATTAGAACGATAGTTATAATTATAAGCTTTCTTTTTTTCATTTTTTCTCCTAATAATTTATGTTAATTCGAACTCTTTTATCTTGATAAAATAGCCATTTATTCATTTATTATATGATAATATTTGCACAAAATCAATTAAATTTTCCAAATTTATTATTAACAATAATTATTTATTGTTTTTCGATAAATAATTATTGACAAATATAATTTTTAGTATATAATGATATTAAACAAAAAACTTTTTGGAGGTTTATCATGTATAAAATAAACTTTGTTAACAAGCTTACTAAAATAGTAGTGGACATATTTTTTTATCTAGGAATAATAACTGTTATTTCCGTACCTTTTATTATTCCTAAAATAATCAAAAATTTATATTTAAGCGAAAGCTTAGTTTTGCCAACTACTATTACCCTATTATTGTCAGGGGCTTGTGCAGTTTACCTTATTTTTCAACTTAAAAAGATTTTCAAAACCTTAACAAGCGGAAATCCTTTCGTAGTAGAAAATACAATTTGCTTAAAAAACATGGCAATTGCAGCATTTATTATTTCGATAATATATTTGTATAAGCTCACATATTGGTTTACACCTGCAACAGTAATAATTGTATTGGTTTTTTTAGTAGCTGGACTTTTCTGCCTTACTTTAGAGGATTTATTTATTCAAGCGATTAAGTTTAAAGAAGATAATGATTTAACAATATAGGAGGAAATACGATGTCTATAATAATTAATTTAGATGTAATGATGGCAAAAAGAAAAATCGGATTAATCGAGCTGGCCGAAAAAATAGACTTAACTCCTGCTAATTTATCAATACTAAAAAATAACAAAGCTAAAGCTATTAGATTTTCAACATTAGAGAAAATATGCAAGGAATTAAGCTGTCAACCTGGTGACATCATTGAATATTCGGAAGGAGATTTAAAAAATGAAGAATGATAAAACAGAGATAGAACAAGAAACAAATAATGAAAAAGATACAATGACATCTGTTGATATCAAAGCAACAGATTTTCAAAAAGATATACGTAACAAAGCCTTATCTAATTATGAGAATAAAAACATAGACATATCATTAGATAGCACAATAAAACAAAGGCTTATGATATATGCTATACTTTCAGGAATTAGCTACGCATATCTAATATTAGTTCCCTTTTTAGGACTTGGAATGTCTGTTTTTGCAATTATTCAGCTTGCGTTAGTACTGTATCTTATAAATGGCAGAGCTGAAGTTAAAAACAAGAAAGCAATACTTGTGTTTATACCAGTTTTCATCTTGACACTATGCAGTTTTGTCCGAGATAACAACATATTTCATACAGCAAATTTTGCTGTAATATTTTTACTGTATAGCACAATGATACTTTTATTTATGAATGATTTAGGTTTAGAAAACCGTGGAATACTATTTATCAACAAAATTATATGTACAGTATTCAAGCCCCTACTATACTTCAACGTTCCTTTTAAATGGTCAATAAATAGCAAGAAAAGCACTCCAAACAGAATTTTATTGAGAAAAATACTTATTGGTATTGCTGTATCAATACCCTGCTTAATAATTATAACTTTTTTACTTATGAATGCTGATTTAGTATTTGAAAGCAAAATTGATTTAATGCTTAACTCTGTTGAAAATTTATTAGGTCCTGAAGCTATACTTAAAACCACTATCGGTACATTAGCTGGATTTTATCTGTTTGGTCTGTTTTTTATAATATTTAAAAAGAAAAAAGAAAATAGCTTAGAAGTATCTAATTCTGCTATAAAAGATGGAAATAATTTAGACATATTTACAATTAAAAAAGATATATCAAAGCCTCAAGGCGACGTAGTAATAATTAGTGTGATGCTAATATCAATACTAGCTATATATACAATGTTCGCAATCATTCAATTTAAGTATTTATTTGCAGGTGCTTCACTGCCTGCCGACTTAAGCTATGCACAATATGCAAGAAGGGGATTTTTTGAATTATTATTCCTAAGCTTTATAAATATAGGCTTAATTCTTACAATAATTTACCTTGTAAGAAATAATAGTAATAGCTCTAATTCTTCTAAACTTATAAAAATTCTAATGCTTTACCTATGTGCAATAACCATTATGCTTTTAGTATCTTCATTTTATAGAATGGCGTTATATAATAATGAATATGGATTTACAGAATTAAGGATATTAGTTGTTATATTTTTAATATTTGAAGCAATAGGACTTCTTGTGACCTTCTACTATATAATCAAGCCAAAATTTAATATATTAGCTTTTTACTCCGTTGTCTGCTTAATCTTCTATCTTACAGTCAACGTGATAAACCTTGATTATATTATTGCAAAGGAAAACATAGATATGCACTATGAGGGCAAGGATTTAGATGTACACTATCTATACAGACTTTCAGCAGATGCTGCCCCGCAAATGAAAAGACTGCTAGATGACAATGATATATTTATTCAACGAATGGCACAAGACTATTTTGAAAAAATAGACTATCAGGCTACCTACACAAAAGATTGGAGAAGCTTTAACCTATCTCGTGACAAAGCCTTGAAAATAATAAATGAGCTTAATTTAGTATTTTTAAAAGATTGACCTGAATATCTTGTAGAAGATTGGCAAGTGAATTTTCATACACTTATCAATCTTCTACTTTTTTTATTTCATATTTAAAATATTGAAAAAAACCTTATGTCATGGTAAAATTACAATAAATGCTAACATATAAAATTTATGTAAGAATATATTTTACAAAATCTATGCTAATAAATTTAATTTACATTATTCGTATAAATATTTCTTATAACGGAGGATTTAATGAAAAAATTTATCGTTACTATAATAGTATCACTTATATTATTATCAAGCTTTAATATACCAGTTTATGCCTTATCAGATGCACAATCTTCAGCAATACAGACCTTGTTGGATGATGCCTGTCGTATATCAGGCGTACCAGGCATGTCAATTTCTATAATCTTTGGAGATGAAACATTCTACTTTTCCTCTGGTTATGCAAATCGTGAAAAGAATTTACCAGCAAGTGAAAATGCTCTATATGAGTTGGCATCAGTTAGTAAGGCTTTTACCGGTGTCGGTATCCTGCTGCTAGAAGAACAAGGATTACTTTCCATGACAGACTCTGTTCAGAAATATTTACCTTGGTTTAATTTGGAGTATAAAGGAACACCTGTTGATATGCAAAGCCTTACACTTAACCATTTTCTACACCATACCAGTGGGCTGACAAATTCGAAGCACGCTCAAAACATCCCAGAAGGAAATACTCCGGATATGCTGCGAAAAACTGTGGAAACATTGATGAATACCGAATTGGCATTTACACCAGGAGAGCGATACGAATATGGAACTGTCAATTATGATGTACTAGGTCTAGTTATTGAAACTGTGTCTGGCAAAAGCTATGAAAGTTTTATGACTGAGCAAGTATTTAAACCTTTAGGATTATATAATACTTATGCTTATAAAGAAGAAGCTTCAGCAACCGGACAGCTGGCACAAGGCTACCGTTCTTCTTTTTTCATAACAATTCCATATGACGCACCGGATTATGCAGGCAACAAACCAGCTGGATATATTATTTCGTGTACAAAGGATATGACACGTTGGATAAAGATACAAATGGGTGATGTAGATGATATACCAGAAGTATTTAAAAAAGTTATAATGAAGTCACATGTTGGAAATATGAATGTTCCAGATTTCAATGAAATGTATTACGCTTCTGGATGGATGGTAAATGCTGATAAAACAATTATTGAACATTCTGGAGGAAATCCAAACTTCTCAACAGAAGTAGCAATACTGCTAAATGAGCGAACAGCTATTTGTCTGTTAAGCAATGGTGCTAATACTAATATCGGTCTTGTAAAAAATATTAAAAATATATTGGATGGCAAGCTTACACAATCATATAAAATGAGCGATATGCAGATTTTGGATATCTTTCTTTCCTTCGTTACAGTTGTTTTTTTCCTGTTGTCTATCTTTTTCTTTATTTTGGGATTACGCAGAAAGAAAATAAGCGAGCAACAAGCAACAGCAAAAAAGAGAATACTTGCAACTTTTGTTTGGCTAATGATTACTGTTGTTCTGTGCATTATGTGTTTGATTTTCCCAATGCTTTTCGGATACAATTGGTCAACAGTACTTGTTTGGCAAACATATAGTATTCTTACGGCTTTAATTTCGCTGGTGCTACTAACTGCATCTATTACGTATTTTGTAAATACTCGCTATCATAATGCTATATCCCGATAATGAGTATTTACTCCACAAGTTACCTTAATATATAAAAATAAAATCTAACTAATCTTAGAATTGAGCCGCTGCATTTTTTTATTATGCAGCGGCTTCTTATTTAAACACAATACCATTTTACTTTTGCAAAATATATTAAATAATATTTTTAATAATTTCACAGTTGCATATTTGTTTTTATTATGGTAATCTTTTCATATTAATACTACTGAGCAAAACATTTCTAAATCATAGTTATTAGTTGCTATGCTCAGTGAAAAAATTTATATAGCATATTTATACACGATATTTGAATTATTTGGGGGAGATTATGAAATTAGACCATATTGTAGTAAATGTTGATGAAAAATATCAAACAAATAAAGGTATTATTGATGATATCAGAGCTACTGGCTTTCCTTATGAACCAAAGTGGGGAAAGGGTACAAAAGGATTTAAAGTTTCTAACTTATGGATAGGAAATGAGTACTTTGAACTTGTGCGTATCTTAAAATCAAACGGCGGAGGATGGGTTCCAGAATGGACTAAAAAATATAATCACGGACACCGTGGAATGATTTGCCTAATGTTAGATGTAGAAAATATAGATGAGCTTTACTTGTCTTTAAAGAATAAAAATGTACAGGTAACTCCTCCACTCTGGCTGGAGTTTAAATGGTTTTTTAACTTATTAACAAGAAGAATGCCTTGGAGAAATTGCTATATCCCATTTTTCGAAGGAGCTGAGTTTCAAATAGGATTTCAGCAAATGAAAGACGAAAAAGCTAGAGATTTTATGAATCAATACATGGTTCCTAATTCGAGAGATAATGGAATTAGTGAAATTAAGAATGTAGTTATAAAAGGACAATTCACTAATAATGATTTTAAGATGATTAAAGCTGTTTTTGGTGATAAAATATCCGATAATTTATTGAATGAAACATCTGTGAAGGTGAACTTATCTTCTACTCAATCAATAGAATTTGTGAAAGATAAGAATTATCAGTTAGACATTTATACAAATACAGGCAAAGAAAAGTCTATTAATATTGAAAATATAAAGCTTTATTGCTAAATGAACATTTTCTATCGCAAAACTCAAAACCCTGTTCTTTTTATGATTAGACACTTTGTCATAAATATAGCGACAGTTGCACAAATTTTAATGACTTCGTTATTACTAGAATTATTTTAGCAGCTAAAAAACATGTAAGATTACGAGTATTATTTTTGATTATTTCTGAAATAGTAATAATTGATTTTTATGCTCGGTTAAAAATTTATACTCTATAAAGTTAGGCGGTGAATTATTATTATTAGATTTATTTCAGATAACAGCTCAGTGCAGTTGAGATAAACTGTTAGCAGATTGTGCTGAGCTTAATTAAATATGTTAACAGTCTCAACTGTGCTGATTCTTTTGATAATTTTAGATTAAATAAAAAGATAAAAAGGAGTACAGTGATGAGTACAATAAAAGAAATTTTAAAAGAAAATAGAAAATCTGTTGTGATTTACATTATAACAGGCTTATTAATTGCGTTTTTAACAAATTATAAAATTAAACTTTTTCAACAAATAATAGATGAGTTTGCAAATCGTACTGTATCTATGAACATTATTGCTGTTTATGGAATTGTATTGATAAGCTTTTATCTATTGAATTACATAGATGAATACCCTGCAAAAAAGCTACAAAATGGAATTTATCTGGATTTTAAAATATTAGCTTTAAAGAAGCTTAGTAGAATACAATATATAGAGTATCAAACACTTGGAACAGGAAAACTAACTCAAAGGATTGAGAATGGCGCAAATGCCGGTAAGGAAATTGTATTTGACTTTTGGTTATGTATATTTAGACAGTTAATTCCAACTATCATTTTTAGCATATTTTTCATATGGAGAATGAATCATTTTATTACATACTTGATTTTAGGTGGATATGTTATAGTATTTATTTTAACAAAATTCCTTTTAAAGTTTTTATATGGAATAAAGGAAAAGATTTTGTGTAATGAAGAAATGATGAATCATTATCTTGTAAGAGGATTTATGGAAATGGTAGTGTTTCGTTTGAACAGGCGTTTCAAGGGTGAAGTTCTCAAAGCTGTAAACGCAAAGAATGAAATTGTTTCTTCAAAAGTAAAAATGAACATGATTCATGAAGCGTTTTTCACTTTGTTTGCATTGCTTAGCGCATTCTTAAACATCGGAATGCTTATATATGCTTGGCTAAATCCAACAATATCCATAGGAACAACAGTTGCATTAATTTCTCTTTTAGAAAATGCTTATACGCCAATTGCAATTTTTAATGTGTTGTTTGTAGAGTTTAAATTGAATAAAGCTGCATTTCGAAAGTATGAAGAATTTTTTAATATGAGAGATGACACACAATTAGAAAATGGTAACAGAATATATATAAAACATGGCAATATTCGAATTGAAAATCTCTCTTTTGAATATAATCAAAAAAGAATAATTAACAATGTAAACATCAATATCCGTCAAGGAGAAAAAGTTGCACTTGTAGGAAGCAGCGGTTCAGGGAAAACAACATTACTTAAACTCATATTAGGTCTATTAAAATATGAACATGGCAGAATTCAAATTGATGAGTATGATTTAAAAGAAATGTGTTTAGATAGCTTATATGAAAATGTCAGTTATATTTCGCAGGAAGCTCCAGTATTTGACGGTACAATAAGAGAGAACATTCTTTTTAATCAAGATATAAATAATGAAGATATCCAAGCAGTGCTAACAAAAGTTAAAGTAAACGATTTAGTATCAAAGATGGAACGAGGTGTTGATACTTTAATAGGTGAACGAGGAACGACACTATCCGGAGGCGAAAGACAGCGGGTAGCCTTAGCCAGACTATGGTTTCAGAAAAATAATATTGTTATTTTAGATGAAGCAACTTCTGCTTTAGATAATATAACAGAAGATGAAGTTATGAAAGAGCTTATGAATCTTCTATCTCAAAATACAGTTATAGCTGTTGCGCATAGATTAAGTTCCATAAAGGATTTCGACCGAATTATTGTATTTAGAGATGGTCAGATTGTAGAACAAGGTACATTTGATGAACTATTAAGCCATGGATTGTATTTTTCAGATTTATATGAGAAAAGCTTATGCGTTGATAATGATTAAATAATGTTATGAGTTTTCGCTTTGCTAAATAGATAAAAATATGCTCCTCTTATGATAGA
>DCPV01000235.1:11001-20648 GCA_002323775.1 Firmicutes bacterium UBA1535
TCTATCATAAGAGGAGCATATCAGTTTTTTCTAATTTTTCTCTTTTTATTTCACTATCCTTGTCAAGTATCCTTTAAATATGAATGATATTGAAAGTATAAACACAATAAATTCTCTTGTAAAGTATAATTATTATATATTTAAACTCATAGCCTTTTTAAGCATTTCAACGGTTTTGTTACCCTCAATATTTGCTTTTTTACTGCCCGCTTCAATTATTTCTTTAACTAAGTCTCTATGAGCCTCGTAATATGCCCTTTTTTCCCTAAATGGATTTAACAAGTCATTTAATGATTTGCTTAGTTGTTTTTTACAAGCTACACAGCCAATAGTTGCACTTCTGCACATCTCACAGATATTATTGTATTCACTATTATTAAATATCTGATGATATTTAGCTACAACACAAATATCAGGATTGCCTTTATCCTTTATGCTTACTCTGTTTTTGTCAGTCAATGCTTGGCGAACTTTTTCGTTTACTATATCCTCGCTATCGGATAAATATATAGCATTATTTAAGCTTTTGCCCATTTTAGCATTTCCATCTAAGCCCATAAGCCTTGGACAGCTACTTAGCATTATTTCAGGCTCATTTATACTAGAGCCGTACAAGTCATTTATTCTTCTTACAATTTTTCTTGCTACTTCCAAATGCGGTATCTGATCCTCTCCTACCGGTACTAAATCAGCATTGCAAAATGTTATATCTGCGGCTTGACTGACTGGATATCCTAAAAATCCATAAGTTAAATCATCATAGCCATATTGCTTCGCCTCTGTTTTTATAGTTGGATTATGTCTAAGAGAATTAACTGATACAACCATAGAATAAAAAATAGTTAATTCAGCGATTGAAGTGATTTTTGACTGTAAAAACATAGTTATCTTGTTAGGATCTAAGCCAACAGATAAATTATCCATAGCAACATCATAGATACTTTCCTTTATAAGCTCTGGCTTTTCAAAATGCGTTGTTAGTGCTTGAATATCTGCTAAAATAATAAATGTATCATATTCATTCTGCAATTTAACCCTATTTTGTAAGCTGCCTACATAATGTCCCAAATGCAATTTTCCCGTAGTTCTGTCACCTGTTAAAATTCTTTTCATTGTAATTTTCCTCCTTAAATAAAAAATCCCTGCTCCAAAAGGAACAGAGATATAAACTCCATTTTGCCACCTATAAGCAAATAACACATACTATCATATGCGTTCCAAAATAACGATTTGGAAATCCGTCAACGCCTACTATTATTTTCGGGTTGCCCTCATAAGCCCATTCAGTAAAAGTTATAATACTGCATTTCAGCCCTCGCAGCTCTCTGTAATTATAATCATAATACCTACTATCCTTAATCAACGGTTTTAACATTTTTTTAATTTTATAACTATTCTATGTATTTGTCAATAGAATATTTTTTTATTAAAAAAATAATATTAAAGATTAATTTAATGTTTTATGATATAATATCCATAGGATATTTAAAAAGGCTCAAGTAGTGAGACCATGATATAATAATTATAAAATATTATACAATTAAAGCAACTGTGAAAACTTTAAATTTTTCACAGTTCTCAGAAAGGAATATTATTAAAAATGAACTGGTTTAGAAACTTTATGATGGGAAGATATGGCTCAGATAAGCTTAATATTGCATTACTTATATCTTCTATAATATTAACTTTAATTGCCAAACTTCCAAAACTTGGTATTATAGCGTATATATCTTATATACCTCTAATTCTATGTATTTTTAGGATGTTTTCCAGAGATATTAATAGAAGAATACAAGAAAACAATAAATTTCTCAAATACTACAACCCTATTGAAAGATGGATAAAAGGTAAATTTAATATGATAAAGGGTTTAAAGACCTATAAATATTTTAAATGCCCAAATTGCAAGCAGACAGTTCGTGTACCAAGAGGAAAGGGCAGAGTTAATATAATATGTCCAAAATGCAGCACAAAATTTACCCAAAATACCTAGCAAATAAAGCGAGTGCATCTGCATTCGCTTTTCACATCATATAATTCTTGACTAACTATAATTTTTTTCATATAAATTTTTAAACATTTTATATGTCCATCAAGCATATTTTATAATAATGATAAATGAAACTTAAAAAAATTAAATTATATTATTTATAGACTTTATACTGAAAGTTTTATTTTTTGTCTATAAGATATTAAAATATGAGGTCATATGATTTATATTATCAATAAAAAATTCATAGCTTTTTTTATATGCCTTTTTATGATTTTTATATTATTATCAATATTTATAAACCCATTATCCATAGCAACAAGCTTAAACGCTCCTGTAGAAGAAGATTTGTTTTTTCCAGCCTTTAACGTAAGTGTGAAAGATGACGATAAGCTTATAGCCTTAACCTTTGACGATGGACCTAATAAGGAATTTACTACTAAAATATTGGATTATCTTGAGTCTAAAAACATTGTAGCAACATTTTTTGTTTTGGGAATTAATTTAAAAGGCAATGACGATATCTTAATAAAAATGGTTAAAACAGGCTGTGAGATTGGAAATCACAGCTACAATCACAAGCAATTTATTCATTTAAAAAATAGTGAGATAAAAAAACAAATCGATTATGTTGATAATTACGTAAAAAGAGTTACAGGCTTTAGCATACGCTCTGTCAGAACTCCATATGGAGAAGTAAACAAAAAAATAAAAGAAACTATAGACAGGCCAATAGTCCTATGGAGCATAGATTCTGAGGATTGGAGAAAAAAGGATGCAAAAGATATTGCTGATCATATAATCAGCAATGTTGATAATGGCTCTATAATTCTACTACATGATATATTTGATTTCACATATGAAGCGACAATCCTAGTTGTTGAAGAACTGCTCGCACAAGGATATAAATTTGTTACTGTAAGCCAGCTCTTAGGTTTAGATGACATAAACTCTAATGGTTTAGTGTTTCGCAGCAAATGAAAGTTTGTTTTCTTGTAATAAACAATAAAATTTGTTATAATTAATCATATAATAAATTATTCTTCTGTTTAGTATTTTCATTAACCTTGCAGTTTATTTTGCAAATTGCAAGGATTTTTTTTTATTATTGTTTTATACTAAAGTCATCAAAAAAAGGAAGGTTAAAAATGGAGTGGATAGAAAGATTAAATACGGCTATTAATTATATCGAGGATAACTTGACTTCTGTAATTGATTATCAAGAGATTTGTAAAATATCTTGCTGTTCTTTGACAAAATTTCAACAGATGTTTTCTATTACTTGTGGAATACCTGTTTCAGAGTATATTCGCAATAGAAAAATGACTATTGCAGCACACAAACTAATAAATACAGACATTAAAATTATTGATTTAGCATTGGACTTGGGATATGAATCGCCAGAAAGTTTTACTAGAGCATATCGTTCGTTTCACGACATATCACCATCAGAAACTCGAAAAACTGGTAAATGTGATGAATTTTATAAAATAATTATTCAGGTACAAATATATGGAGGGACATACAAAATGGGAAATAAACCTATTATGCTAATTGAAACAGACCGAATTATTATAAGAAAGTTTGAACTGACTGATTGGAAAGACTTACAAGAAATTGCTATATCAAAGGAAAATTCACCTTTTGCAAATTGTGACCATGCCTGGCCAACAGATGTAAATGGAATTAAAGACGCATGTAAATACTTTGCAACAGAACAACAAATTTGGGCAGTTGAAGTTAAAAGTTTAAAAAAGGTAGTTTGCTTTATAAATTTTAACTTTATGGATAATGAACAATCACTTGATATTGGACATGTTATAAATGACAAATATTTGGATTTCGGATATGATTACGAAGCCTTAAAAGCATTGTATAATTATGCCTTTTTAGAACTTGGTGCGAAACAGATACAAGCAAAATGGGCTCTGCATGATAATGAAAAACTTGCGCCACTTTATAAACTTGGAATGAAAGTGCTTGAGACGAATATATCAAATAATTTTTCTCCAAATACTGATGGAACGATTTCTCAATTTGAAGGTTGTAAATTGGTAGTTACAAAAGATGAATGGATTACAAACCCTGTAAAATGAGAAATAGCTGATAAGCTCTTGTGCAAAACAAGCTTATCAGCTATTTTATTTATTATTTATCTTCTAACAGCTTCTGCACCAGCCATCAATGCTTTTTCATTAAGTGGCAATAGCTTAGCTTTTTCTTCTCCAAATACCTTCAAAAAAGCGTCTAAAACTGATTTCAAGCTAACAGGTTTAAATAACTCCAAATATGCACCTAACATTACCATGTTCACTGCTTTTACGTTTCCTAATTCTGTCGCTATTTTATTAGCATCTACATAATAAGCTTCAACATCTGTTCTTGTAACCTTTTTGTCTATTAATGAGCTGTTTACTATTATTTTTCCACCTGCTACAACATCATTTTCAAATTTATCCAATGAAGGTAAATTAAGTACCAATGCCGATGTTGCATCATTAGTGATAACAGGAGAGCCAACTGGCTTATCTGAAACTATAACTGCACAGTTTGCAGTACCACCTCTCATTTCAGGTCCATATGATGGTAACCATGAAACTTCTTTATTTTCAAGCATTCCTGCGTATGCAAGTATTTTACCTATAGCCATTATACCTTGGCCACCAAATCCTGCCATTATAACTTTTTCATTCATGTTATTTGTCCCCCTCAAAATCTCTGAAATTTCCTAAAGGATAATATGGAATCATGTTTTCTTCAAGCCATTTTAAAGCATTGACAGGTGTTTGTCCCCAGTTAGTTGGACATGTTGACAATACTTCAACTATAGCAAAGCCTTTGCCTTGAATTTGACATTCAAATGCTCTTTTTATTGCTTTTTTAGCCTTTCTAATATTTGCAGGATTATGAACAGAAACACGTTCAACAAATTGTGCTCCATCTATAGTTGCAAGCATTTCTGACATTCTTATTGGTCTTCCTGAATGCTCTACTGTACGTCCAAGTGGAGCAGTAGTAGCTTTTTGTCCTATCAATGTTGTAGGAGCCATCTGTCCTCCAGTCATACCATATATTCCGTTATTTACAAATATTGTAGTTATCTTTTCTCCTCTGTGAGCTGCGTGAACTATTTCTGCTGTACCTATAGATGCTAGGTCACCATCTCCTTGATAAGTAAATACAGTGTTTTCAGGTCTTACTCTTTTAATTCCTGTTGCAACTGCCGGAGCTCTACCGTGTGCTGCCTCTGACATATCACAATTGAAATAATTATATGCAAGAACTGCACATCCAACAGGAGCAACTCCTATTGCATCTCCTAAAACACCTAGTTCAACTAAAACCTCTGCTACCAATTTATGGATTACTCCATGTGTACATCCTGGACAGTAGTGTGTTTGATTACTTGTCAAACCTTGTGATTTTTCATATACTATTGTCATTATTTTGTACCTCCAGCTATTTTTTCTATATCTACAGCTACGCTTGCAGGTGTTGGAACCATTCCGCCAACTCTACCGTTGAAGTGTACTGGGAATTTTCCTTCTGCTGCAATTTTAACATCATCTATCATTTGTCCTGTACTCATTTCTACAGTCAATAAGCCCTTGCATTTTGGATTTATCTTCTTGAATTCATCATAAGGGAAAGGCCATAATGTTATAGGTCTGATTAATCCAACCTTTAATCCTTTTGCCTTACAATCTTCTATGGCGTTTTTAACTATTCTTGCAGTTGTACCGTATGCTACACACACTACATCAGCATCTTCTAAGCCATAGCTTTCTACTAACACTTCATTTTGCTCTATTTCTTTATATCTTCTGTCTAATTTCCAGTTATGGTCTTCTAAGGCTTGTGGGTCAAGGTATAGAGAGTTTATAACATTTGGCTTTCTCTTTCCTTTTGTTCCGTCAGTTGCCCATGTTTTTTCTTCTAGCTTTACTTCTTTTGGCTCTTTAAATTCAACAGCCTCCATCATTTGTCCAATCATACCATCAGCAAGCACTATGACAGGCATTCTGTACTGGTCAGCCTTTACAAATGATTCCATTACATAGTCAACAAGCTCTTGGATACTTGCAGGAGCATATACTATTGTTCTGTAGTCTCCATTTCCGCCTCCACGAGTTGCTTGGAAATAGTCAGATTGGCTTGGTTGAATTCCTCCAAGTCCTGGGCCGCCTCTCATTACGTTTACTATAACACAAGGAAGCTCTGCTCCTGCACAATAAGTTATACCCTCTTGCTTTAGAGCCATTCCTGGACTTGATGTACTGGTCATTACTCTAACTCCAGCACCTGCTGCACCATAAACCATGTTTATAGCCGCTACTTCACTTTCTGCTTGTAAAAATACTCCGCCTACCTTTGGCAGTTCACTTGACATATATTCAGGTAATTCACTCTGTGGAGTTATTGGATATCCAAAGAAATATTTACATCCTGCTTTTATAGCTGCTGCTCCTATAGCTTCATTACCTTTCATTAAAACCTTAGCCATTTAATCTCTCCTCCATTATTATAATCTTTCTACTTTTATTACTGAATCAGGACACATAATAGCACAGTTTCCACAAGCTATACACTCATCCATATCAACTACATGAGCTGGGTTGTATCCTTTTTTGTTTATTTTATCAGCATTTAAACTGATAATCTTTTTAGGACATACAGAAACGCATAATTCGCATCCTTTGCAAATGTCCTCGTTAAATGTTACTTTACCTTTAGCCATTATAAACCTCCAAATTTATAAATTAATTTTGTTACTAACTCATCCAGTCTTCCCTCATGTACATTTTTATAGGGAATAATTTTTCTTTTATTTCTTCATCCTTAACTTGACTTGCAACACTTTCTATTGCTACTTCATGAGTAATAGGAATACCTGTCAAACTACTAACTTCTTTTGCAAGTTTATGACCTCTCTCTACATCTTCAAGGCTTGTGCTTTTAAGAAGATGTGTTGTATTTACAAGTCCTGTAACCTTCAAGCCTGAGGTTTCCTCTATAGCTCTTATATAAGTGATTACATCTTCAGCCTTTTGTGTTTCTGGTCTGTTTGCATTAATTACAAATAGCAAATCATGTTCTACTTTATTTATTAAATGTGAAAACTGTGCTAAAGCTCTTGCTCCAACAGCATCTCCACCGATATCTAGTATAGCTTTTGCAGACTCATCCTTAATAATGCCCATTACCTCTGCCGGAATTGCTGGTAAATCTAAGGTAGAAGCTTTAATACTGCTATCGCACACATGAACGCCAATAGACTCTAAAAATTCTGCTCTTTCTCTTGAACGAAAATATGTGTTTACTATGTCTAAATCTGCAATACTCACTTTTTCATTTGTCTTTTTCAAATCTATTGCTAAATTTACTGAAAATTCTGTTTTTCCACTTCCATAATGACCAGTTACTATAATTAATCTTTTCAAAAAAATCCTTCTTTCTAAATGTTTCTATTCATAAACCTTTGCTTTTTCTTCGCCTCTTAACACTCTCAAGCCGCCTTGTGTTAATGCTAAAAGCTCATCTTCGCCCGGATATGCAAATACTTTTGCTATAAAGCCAACCTTGTCAGATATAAATTTAACAAAATCCTTATCATAAGCTATACCACCTGTGATAACTATGCCGTCAACCTTACCATCTAATACTACTGCACATTCTCCAATTGATTTTGCTACTTGGTATGCCATTGCATCATATACAAGCTTTGCTTTTTTGTCTCCGGATTTTGCCATATTTTCTACTTGCATGCAGTTATTTGTATCTAAATAAGCACTGAGGCCACCATTACCTTTAATCATTTTACCAAGTTGTTCTTTAGTGTATTTACCGCTAAAACAAGCCTTTACTACAGCTCCAATTGGAAGACCGCCTGAACGCTCTGGTGAAAATGGTCCGTCTCCGTCAAGTGCATTGTTTACATCGACAACTCGTCCCATTTTATGAGCTCCTACAGAAATTCCGCCACCAAGATGAGCTACTATGAAGTTTAACTCGTTGTATTCTTTGCCTAGCTCCTTAGCACAGCGTCTTGCAACTGCCTTTTGGTTTAGAGCATGGAATATGCTTAATCTTTCAAAACTTGGATGACCGCTTATTCTTGCTATATCTTCCATTTCATCAACAACAACTGGATCAACTATAAATGAAGGAATATTTAATTTTTGCGATATAGAATGTGCTATCATTCCTCCAAGATTTGATGCGTGCTCGCCTTGGAAGCCTATCTTTAAGTCTTCAAGCATTTTTTCATTGATGCTATATGTTCCACCCTCTATAGGCTTTAAAAGTCCTCCACGTCCAACTATAGCTGATAGTGAAGATAATTCTATATTATTTTCCTTAAGTGCATCTAAAATTATATTCATTCTGAATTCATATTGGTCTGATATTTTTTCAAAAGGTAATAATTCTTCTGTTTGATGTCTCAATGTTTTTTCAAATATAAGCTCCTCATTGTCAAAAACCGCAATTTTTGTTGAAGTTGAGCCTGGATTGATAACTAATTGTCTTAATTTTTGCATTTTTTTGCTCCTTGAGATATTATTTTACTATATTTACTATCGAGAGTATATAAGTATCCCGATAAATTATAACCTAGCATGAAGTACTGCAAGTGCTATTGAATTTAATTTTGCTTCATCTGTATCTGCTCTTGATGTTAAAACTATTGGAGCCGCTGCACCGAGTAGTATTCCTGCATTTTTAGAATTTGATAAAAATGCAAGTGACTTATATAAAACATTGCCTGCTTCTATAGTAGGCATTAGGAGTATGTCCGCATCTCCTGCAACGGGATCATTTATACCTTTGTGCTTAGCAGCTTCTTTAGATATAGCATTGTCTAAAGCAAAAGGTCCTCCAATTATACAGCCTGATAGCTCTCCAGATTTATTTTTCTCAACTAAATCAGCTGCGTCAACTGTTGCTGTCATCTTAGGGTCTACTTTTTCCTTTGCACATATAACTGCAACTTTTGGCTCTTTTATGCTTAAAGAATGAGCAAGAGAAACTATATTCTCTGTTATTTGTCTCTTTTCATCAGCATTTGGAGCTAAGTTCATGGCTGCGTCTGTCACAAACAAAAGCTTATGATACTTTTCTAATTCAAAAACTGCTGCATGGCTTAAAAGATTGCTTGTTCTTAAGCCAAATTCTTTGTTTAATACTGCTCTTAAAATAATTGATGTGTCAACTAAGCCTTTCATCAATATTTTAGCCTTAGCATCGTGAACTAATTTAACTGCTATTTCAGAAGCTTTCTGTATATCTGCCTCATCTATTATTTCAATACTATCTAATTTAAGCTGTAATTCTTCTGCATATTTTAATATCTGTACTTTATCGCCCACAAGTATTGGAGTAACTAAGTTAAGCTCCATTGCCATTTTTATAGCTGACAAAACCTCCATATCGTGTGCTGCTGCAACTGCAATTTTAACATTTTTATTAGTTGCAAATTTTAGAATGTCCTCAAAATTTCTCACACTAACCTCCTATTACGCCATATCTTGATTACATCAAGTGGCATTATAAATATTTTATGCAAATACTATGCCAAAATAGCAAAGTATTCTATATTGATTTATCAATATATACGTTATGAATATTCTATATAATTTTTTTGCATGCAAAAATTTGC
>DCPV01000235.1:20820-24363 GCA_002323775.1 Firmicutes bacterium UBA1535
TTTTTGCATGCAAAAATTTGCACGCAAAAAATGTCATAAATACTTTAATATCTATGACAAATTATAATCAATTCCGTATTTATCTAATTTATAATACAAGCTTCTAATTGAAATACCAAGCTTTTTCGCAGCCTCTGTTTTATTGTTATTTAAGCTATTTAAAACATTTCGCAGATATTCTGCTTCCATTTTTGCCGTATACTCATCTAAGCTTTCTATTTCATCATTAGAAAGCTCTTTAGAGAGATATACACCTTCTGATTTCATATTTTGCTGCGGTAAATTACTTTTCTTTATTATCTGCTCGCTAAAGCTCGTATTTATAATACATCTTCCTATAAAATTTTCTAACTCCCTAACATTGCCCGGCCAATCGTAATCCATAAGCTTATGTATAGCCTGTTCCTCTATACCTCTAATGTTTCTGCCATATTCATAATTGAATTTCTTAATAAATTCATTAGCAAGTAAAGGTATATCATCTTTTCTTTGTTTAAGAGACGGTATATTTATAGGGAATATATTTAATCTATAATACAAATCTTCTCTGAATTTTCCGTTTCTAACTGCTTGTTCGAGATTTACATTTGTAGCTGCAATAATTCTAACATCAACCGGAATACTAATCGGACTACCAACTCTATTAATCTCTTTTTCCTGTAAAACCCTTAAAAGTTTAACCTGAGTATTGAGATTTATCTCAGAAATTTCATCCAAAAAAATTGTTCCTTTGTTTGCTTCCTCAAACATACCTTTTTTGCCGCCTTTTTTGGCTCCTGTAAACGCACCCTCTACATATCCGAAAAGCTCGCTTTCTATAAGAGATTCAGGCAAGGCAGCGCAGTTAATTCTAATGAATTGTTTGTTTTTTCTGTCGCTTTGAGCGTGTATAGCATGAGCAAACAGTTCCTTTCCGGTTCCGCTTTCTCCTCGCAGCAGTACAGTAACAGGAAGCTTCGCAGCCTTTTGTGCTTGAAGCTTAGCATCTAAAAACACCCTTGAATCACCAACTATATCATCAAAAATATACTTTGCAGATAACTGTCTGATTTTCTTTTTCGCATCCTGTAGCTTATCATTGAGCTTGTTTATCTCCGTTACGTCCTTTAGTCCCGCTACGCTTCCGATAAGCTTGTTATTAACTATAATTGGTGAAGCCTGTGCGATAACTATTTTACCTGTAGGTTTAAGCTTTAGCGTTGCTCCTTCTATCGCAGATTTTGTCTCTAATACTTTTAGATGTACACTCTCGCCCTCTGAAACATCATACTGCGCACCTTTTCCAAGAATTTCCTCAGTATTTATGCCGGTTATTTTGGTATAGGCAGGATTTACCATTATATGCTCACCTTGATTGTTTACAACACTAATAGCATCCTGAGTGCTTAAAAAAATCGCTTCAAGAAGGCTCTTATATTCCTCTAAATTATTCAAATGATTATCAATTGGTTTAATTTCATTTTTATTTTTCATTTGACAGATCTCTATTCTTTAAAAATTATATTAAAACTACTCTTATTCCACTACCTCAACTTTTTCTAAGTTAAGCTTAATGATTTCAGTATCACTAACCATGCTCTCTACCACTGCATTAGCTAAGTCTAAATTAACATTTAATATAGCATCATTAGCTCCTTCAACAGCTTCAATTAAATCAACACTAAGTTTTATATTTTCTTTATTAATCGTATTTAAAACACTTTCAACTGCTTTTATCTTAACTATAATTTGTTTTTCTTCTTCGCCCTCATTATTAGGAGGAACGATTATAAGGTTATCTGCTTTATTGATAAATTCAATATCATTATAGCTAAAAACAAATTCTTTTTCTTCAAGTTTTTCAATAACAGCAATTACATTAAGCTTATCAGAGCCTTCTGTCAATATTACTCCGTTAGGCAACTTTAATTTTCGGTCAACTATGACGTGTGATTCAGCATCTGCTATATCTATCGGCTCAGTGTCCAACTCGGTAATTTTACTTAAAATTTCCTTATGAGCCGCTATTTTTACAGTGTCAAAGGCAGGCTTAACCTCTGTCAATCTATATCCCTCTGCTGGTTCTCCGGTAATCACGACATTAATAGGAACTGTTTTTGTTGGGAAAATATCATATATAACCTCTACAGAGCTTTGAGACAAGGTTAATAAGCTTAATAAGCTTGTTTCTATTTCCTTATTGGTATTATCTTTAAGAGTTATAGGCTTATTTTCACTGATACTTTCTATTTTTTTATCAATATCGACAACTGCCTCTGCCTTACTTACAGAGTTGACTATAGACCTTGGACCTTTTACAAATATAGAATCAGGATTTGAATATCCTCTGCTTATATAATATCCATCAGTCAAAGCACCTGTATATCTAACGGAAATATTAACAGGAACAGACACGATTTGTTCAATCGTACATTTGATATATTTTGTGGATATAACTTCAGCCTTCATATCATTTATGGTTTCTACTGTGACAAGCAAAGAATTTATACCCTCATTAAAGTTTGAAAGCATCGTAGCACTAGCTCTTATATCCTTTGCTTCAAGTTTTGACAAATCAGTATTTAGTCCGCTGACTTTGATATCTACAGTGAAGCTGTCTTTATTTTCCATTAGCTTGTATTCTATATCATCTTTTCTTAATACGTCAGCATCCTTAATTGTTACAGGTACTTTATAAAAGTATTTACTGTTTAATGGGTTTTTACCAATCATTATTAAAGCCCAAAAACCTATTGCTACTATTAAGCATATAACATGAACAATAATTTTATCGTTTTTTATTTTCATAGAAAGCCCCTACCTTATTTTTAAGTTTTGAAAAAATTGTTGGTTTTTCATCACCTATAAAAATCTTAGCCAACACCTTTTCCAATTCCTCGATCTGAATGTTTCTATATAATCTTCCATCAATAGCATAGGAAATATATCCGGTCTCCTCCGAGACAATAAGTCCAATAGCGTCTGATCTTTCAGTCATGCCAAGTGCTGCTCTGTGCCTTGTTCCTATATCCTTGCTAAGCTGATTGTTATCCGTCAAAGGCAGAAAACATCCTGCCGCCGCTATTCTAAAATTTCTCACAATAACTGCTCCATCATGAAGCGGCGTATTTGGAATAAATATATTTATTAAAAGACCACTCGATATTTCCGAATTTAAGCTAACTCCGGTGTCAATAATTTCATTTAGTCCTGTTTTAAGCTCAAAAATTATCAAAGCTCCTATTTTCTGTCTTGATAAAGATGAAATAGCCGTTGTAATTTCTTTTATAATTTTTTGAGCCGAGGCTTCATCTTTATCTATATCAGATAATGAAAACAGCGATTTTCTTCCAATATATTCCAAAGCCCTTCTAAGCTCAGGCTGAAACAAAATAACCAATGCAATAAACCCAACCTGCAAGGTATTGCTTAATATGGAATTTAACGCATATAGCTCAAACAAACGTGAAAGCTCCGTAATTATAAGCACTAGAACAATTCCCTTTATAAGCTGCTTGGCACGCATATTTTTAATCAGCATATAGCCTTGATACAATAAAAAAT
>DCPV01000235.1:24479-26056 GCA_002323775.1 Firmicutes bacterium UBA1535
GCCTTGATACAATAAAAAATACACTATTGCAATATCTATCACATTCCTAATAGAAATATTTAGAAAAATTAGTTTTATTTGTTCCATCCTGTTTCTCCAATCTTAAGAGATTTTATTTTTTAATTACAACTTTCTAATTTTGACCTAATTTTGACATAGTATCCTTGTATGATTTACGCATTCTATCTTTTATACTAGCAGGGTATTGATCACTTTCTAAATACTCCATAACCGGAAGAACTCTGTAAGTGTATGTGCTTTTACCTTCCTGTCTAGCTCTGTATACCCAAGTTGGTGTATAGGAAACGTCCTCTATCGTTGTTTTTCCTGTTTCACCGCTTTTCTTAATTTTAATATTTAATATAACTCCGTCCTCTATTTGAACAGGGTCGTCCGGAAGTGATTCTTGTCTCTGATTTGAAATGAAATTTCCCATAGAATATATTATGAAAGCTTTTCTATCATCAAGAGTTCTATGCTCGGCTTCTTGAATAACATGAGGGTGACTTCCTAAAATTATATCGACACCCTCTGAAATCATAAAATCAGCCCAAGTTTTTTGAGCGTTATTATGAGTTCTCATATATTCAGTTCCCCAATGAACAAACATAACAATTAAATCAGCCTTATTTTCCTTTGCATATGCTATATCTTCTTTTATCTTAGTCTTATCCAGTACATTTATCATAGCATCTAAATCTTCTGGTGTCATAACTGATTCAAGACCGTTTAACATTTCTGTATATGCTAAAAATGCTATTTTTATGCCTTTTACATCTTGTATTAATACTCTTGTATCAGGCTTTTTAACATATGTTCCAACATGTGCAAGCCCTCTTTCATCCATCTTTTCAATTGTTCTGACTACTCCATCTTTTCTCATATCAATCGTATGATTGTTTACTGTCGATAAAACATCAAATCCCGCATATTTTATAGCATCTAAAACATCATCAGGTGCGTTAAAAAGCGGATAAGCCTGATATCTTTTTTCTTTTCCAGCAGTAGTTCCCTCAAAATTTGCAACTGCAATATCTGCTGCCTCTATTATAGGTTTTATAGCGTCAAAATACGGTTTAAAATCATAGCTATCTGTTTCTTTATCATAAGCACCGTTTATTTGACTTTCATGGTACATAATGTCACCTACTGCTGAAAGAGTTATGTCTATATCCTTAACTGGTTCTGGTGTTGAATCACCATCTTTACCATCATCATTTTTATCATCGTCATCTTTATTCTGGTCTTTATCACCTTTATCTTTACCTGTATTAGAATCAACATTTGGTACACCATTGTTTGAACTGTTGTCCTTATCCTTATTAATAAAAGCATCGACCACAAAGAAAACTCCAGCAATTAAAGCTATCATTAAAGTTAATAAAAAAATTCTTCTAATAAAAAATTTTGTTTTTCTCCTCATTTATACCTACCTCTTTTTAAATATTATGTCCATGCTCCTATTGTACATAAATGTTATGTATATCTTTGAAAAAGATATTAACTGTTCGGTGCATATACTTCTTTATTTTTCATTTTTTTAAGCTTTTTATTAAAATTTATACATAATCTATAAT
>DCPV01000075.1:0-5052 GCA_002323775.1 Firmicutes bacterium UBA1535
TTATGTGCTCCGGTATGGTTTAAATCCTCCCTTTTCAAATGGATTTTAGCTCCGCCGCATTTCTTGGTTAAATTATGTGCAAGGTATAGCGGACTTTC
This sequence comes from Firmicutes bacterium UBA1535, assembly GCA_002323775.1. Taxonomy (GTDB): domain Bacteria; phylum Bacillota; class Clostridia; order Tissierellales; family Sedimentibacteraceae; genus UBA1535. The sequence continues at coordinate 99 of DCPV01000075.1, forward strand.
TCGTCCCACATAATTTTTCAAGTAATAATTGTATTCATCAATAAAAGACTTATCATCTTTTATTTTTTCGTAGGCTTCTTCCAACTCATTTAAAGCCTTTAAAACCTCCTTAGGAACGTACTGTCCTCCAAAATTTTCAAAAAATCCTTTCATTTTTTACTTCCTCCTTTTGATATTTTTAATAATAAAAAAAGCCATTTCCTCCTATACGATTAGGACGAAATGACTCGTGGTGCCACCTAAATTTAATTGAAGTATCAGTGAAATCAAGAAAGTTAAGAACTTTCTTATTCAATAAAAAAGCACTTCCCCGTAAAGGAAAAGTGCCTGCTTTTTGCCACCTGTACTACAATACTTTTTCGGATACTATTATATCCTATCCATATAACGGTAGACTCCCGGACATTGCTACTATTATTTCACATGCCATCTCACAGACCCATTCGATATAAATTTCAGTGCTAGGATTTCACCAGCCCAGGCTCTCTTTAACCTCAATATTATATCTACTCTTTCTGATCACAAATGTTAAAATACATTCTACATCAAGTTGCTTTACTTGTCAATATTTTTTATAAATATAAAAAAATATCTAAAAATACTTTTAATACTTATGTTCAACAGAATATTTTTCTTTTAATTCGTCTTGTTTTTCTGTATATGCCTTGCTTTGCTTTTCATACTTGATTTTATTTATTATATCTTTCTTAGCTTCTTCAAAAGTCAAGTCATGGCTTTCACTTTTTTCATTTAACTGAATTAAATGGTATCCAAATTGAGTTTTAATAGGAGAGCTTATATCTCCAACATTCATAGAAAATACTGCGTTTTCAAACTCAGGAACCATTTGACCTTTGCCAAACTTACCTAAATTTCCACCGCTGTTTTTTGACGGGCAGCTAGAATGTTTTTGCGCAGCATCTGCAAATTCTAAACCATCATTAATCTCTTTAAGTATTTCCTCAGCCTTTTCTAAAGTATCAATCAATATGTGGCTTGCTGTTACACTTTCAGGACTTCTAAATGAATCTTTATTTGAGTTATAGTACTCCTGTGCTTCATCTTCACTCACGTCTATAGTTGACATAAGCTTGCTTACTGAATATTGTGCTAATAAAGATTTTTTTAATTGTTCAAGAGTTGTTTGGTAGTCTTTTTCGCTGTCGAGATTATTTTCCTTAGCGTCTGAATACAACATTTCTTCCAATACAAGCTGTTCCACTAACTGCTTATATCCAGCCTCTCCTTGATATTGGACTGCATTAGGACCTAAATTTGTATATAATGCCTCTACATCTGACTGTCTGATTTCCTTACCACTTACTGTTGCTAGTACTTTGTTTTCCATATAATAACCTTGCCTTTCTAAATAAAATTTCTATTCTTAAATATTATACTAGAAAATCAAATTTAATGCTATGTATTTTTTAAAAATGTTCATATGAAAATAATAAAATACAGATTACGCAGAGTTTATATATAAAAATTAATTCATCAATCTTTATACACAAACTCTGCGTAATCTGTGTTCTTTCTTATATTTTCAATAAAATAAAAAATTATGTTATGAACAACTCACATCTGTAGATGCTATGTTGCTATAAACTTTTTCATGTTTAAATTTTATATAAGATATATTTTCTATAGTATAATACAAACTAGATGTTTGATTTTGACTTTGACTTCTACAATAATTTTTGTGTACTTTGCGACCTTTGTCGTGATTTCCACAACAATTGTCGCAATTATTTAATGTTATTTTCAAATACTTAAATTTCTCCCCCGACAACTTCAACTTGAAATTGTATAGTTGCTATTGCGAGTCCAAGAAGACTTGGAAGTGTATAAGTTAAAGTATTTCCTGTTAGAGTAGGTGTTGCAGCTACAGTGTTTACTGTAAATGAATCAGTAACATAGGTAGCCCCCTCTGGTATAACATCTGTAAAAGGTAGATTAGTAATCAAAGCAAGGCTGACACTTGTAATTACTACAGTATAAGTTAAAGTTTCCCCTACACTTGCAGTTGCTTTATCTACTGATTTTGTTATAGTAGGAGCAAGCAATAATAAGGTTTCGGCGGTATTACTATTAACCGTATCACCATTATAACTTATGCTCGCAATGTTATCTAATTTGTTAATAAGAGCCATTCTGTTTAATCCTCCGTAAATTAAATTAAGCATATGCTTGTATTATAATATGCTTTGTACAATAAAAAGTGCAAAAATTATGAAATAGCTTAATTTATTTGTTTATAGTTAGAGTTATTAATAAAAAATTTTTATTACTGTTGACTTAAATAAGCCTTTACTATATAATAACTTTTGTAGAAAATTTAATACTGAATATTTAGGTTCTTTATAGTTATACATTTATTTTGATTACTGGAATCACAAAGCTTTATATTAGCTTAGTACAGTTTTTAGAATGAAGTATTATAATAAAGATTAAAAGAGAATCATGTTAAAATCATGAACGGTCCGGCCACTGTAATTGGGGAGTAATCTTTCAATATGCCACTGAGAACATTCTTGGGAAGGCGAAAGATATGCTTTGATCCATAAGTCAGGAGAACTGCCTGAGTATAGCATTGTAATAACCTTCTGGGATTGAGGTAGATGTGATTACTAAGTGTATTTATATATTATTTATGAATTATTTATATACTGATTACTTAAATTTGATGTCCTAATCTGTGAAGGTTAGGACATTTTTTATTTGCGGAGGTTAAGTATGAAAAAAGCAAAGTTAAATCAAGAAAGGAAAGATTTTATGCAAAAAGCGAGAAAAACAAAATTTGGAATGCAGTTATTGTCAATTCTTGTATCACTATTTATGGTGCTGGGTATGATACCTAATTCAGCGTTCGCACAAGGACAAGCTAATGATATAATTCTCTCAAATCTGATTGCTGAGAATGATTCAAAGGAAGCTGGCAATGTATCAACTGGCAGTGCAATAACAATGAGCAGCTTAGCAAGCGATGGGTCGATTCCAATAAGCGATGAAGAAGGATTAAAGAATATTAAAAATGATTTGTCAGGTAAATACATATTAACTGGCAACATTACTTTGACAGAATCTTGGACACCGCTTGGAACATTTAACGGTACATTAGATGGAGACGGGTATACTATAAGTGGATTAAGTATAAATAATTCAACTGATAGCAATATAGGTTTGTTTAGTGTAATCGGAGGAGAAGGTACTGTAGAAAATTTAAAAATATTTGGAACAGTTACTGGAGCTAAAAATTATATTGGTGGAATTGCCGGAACAAATAATGGTACGATTAAAAATTGTATTAATAATGTGAATGTCAGCGGAGGTACTTCCGGTCAATATGTAGGTGGAATTGCCGGCAATTCATTCGGTACATCTGCTGTGTTGTCAAAAATTATAGGCTGTGTTAATCTTGGAAATATTGAGGGAAAAAACTATGTAGGCGGAATTGCCGGACAAGGAAAATATGCCAATATTGGATATTGCTACAATGCAGGGACTATAAGCGATACAGTAAAAGGAGCACGTTTTGCCGGATTAGTTGGTTTTTCTGGCAGTGGAGGGAAGCTATATAGAAGCTATAATTTGGGACAGGTTAATATTACAAAAGGAAGTTCAGGAACTGTTTTGATAGGATTTCTCGTGGGGATGTCGATGGACAATTGCTATTGGCTTTCTGATATGCAGGGCTCACTAATGTCTCATGAGGGCGGAGGAGCTGCTACAAATTATAGTGCTAAGACATCAAGTGAATTAAAGGAAGCAAGCTTTCTTGACATTATTAATGTAGATGCACCGGAAGGCAGTCAATTTGTTTCTGATGATAATAATATAAACAATGGCTATCCAATTCTTGAGTGTCAATTACCAAAGGTCGCTAAGTTTGAAGTTCAATTTAATATAAATACTGATGATGCTTCACTTACGGTAAAAGACGAAAAAGGTGCTAAAAAAATTGGCTCTAACGGTCTATATAAATTACCGGCAGGAGATTATACTTATTCAGCATCTGCTTTTGGATATCAAGATAAAAATGACATTCCTTTTACAGTTACAGATAATGAAAATCCTAGTGTGATTAATGTTATTTTATTAGAAGCTGATAAACAGACAGTTAGCTTTTCAGGTTTACCACAAGGAGCCTTAATTTCAGTTAAGCATGAGGTGGGCGGAAAGATGAATCCTGAATCAGATGGCAGATATAAACTACCTTCAGGGACATATTCGTATTGCGTTGTTGCAAAAGGTTATGACTTGTTTGAAAATACCTTTGAAGTGCTGGATAAATCAGTAACTATTCCGGTTACTATGATTCCGCTTGGTAATCCACAGCCTTGGGACGGAATAACAAAAACATCAGTTGCTCCGATGGATGGCATATATTACATAAAAAGCGGTGCAGAGTTAGCTTGGTTTGCCGCAGAGATAAATAATAAAAATCTTTTATTGTCAAAAGTGATGCTTCTGAATGATATCGACCTTGGAGGTAAAAATTGGACATCTATAGGTAGTTATGATAGGACTTTTAATGGTAGCTTTGATGGTAATAATTGCACTATCAGTAATCTTAGTGGTAATTGCTATGGCTTGTTCTATGGTTTAGGTAGTAGCGGTATAATTAAAAACCTTAGCGTATCTGGTTCAATAACTGGCACTAGCAACACAGGTGGAATTGTTGGAGTAAGCTCTGGAAAGATAGAAAATTGTCTTTCTGGTGTAAGCATAAATGCTAATGGGCAGCGGGTAGGTGGTATTGCTGGTAATAACAGTGGTACAATCTCAGGCTGTGTGGCTATAGCTTCTGTAAATAATTATTTTAATAGCACAAATATCAATAAGGAAAATTTAGCTTTAGGAGGAATTTCCGGACAAAATTCCGGCATAATTGAATATAGCTACAATATATCGACAGTAAGCTCTACAGGTATAAGTAACAACGGCTTTGGTAACA
>DCPV01000075.1:5141-18090 GCA_002323775.1 Firmicutes bacterium UBA1535
ACACAGGAACTATTAGAAATTGTTATAATGTTGGAATAGTTAGCTATGCAGATACATCTGGCAAGTCCACAGCTGCCGCAATTACAGATAATAATTCTAGTGGCACAATATTAAATTCTTATTACCTAAACACATCTTGCGTTAATGGTGTAAGCATAGGAAACTCAGATGGAGCGCAATTAAAAGATAATGAAAGTATGAAAAATTCTTCATTTGTTATAGCTTTAAATAGTGGAAATTCAGAAGGACATTTTAATGCTGATGAAGATATAAATATAAATGATGGATATCCAGTCCTCAAATGGCAAGGCGGTAAAATTCCTGTAACAACACAGGATGAGACATCAGTGTTGGAGGACAAGGAGGCACTTGAATTAACGCAGTCGCAGACTGTAATTAAGCAAGCGGAAAATCTTAATCTACCTAAAACGGGTAATAAAGGAAGCAGTATTACATGGACAAGTGATAATCCTAGCATTATAAACATTGTAAATAACAGTGCTGTGGTTACTCCTCCCAGCACAGGCATAACTAGTGTTATACTGACAGCTAATATTAAAAAAGGTGCAGTAACAGACACTAAGAGCTTTACGATAACTGTATATTCCACAGCTCAAGTAACATTAGATGAGCTTAATAAAGTTAAATCCTCAATTAGTACGGTTTTGTTTCCAATTTATGGAAGTAATGCAAATATTGTAGAATTAGTAAATGAAATAATTTCAGATAAAGGCTTTAGCGGTATAACAGTAACACTTAACTCACCGGGGAATCCTTCTATTGGAACAGAGAGTTATTTAGCTGCGGACGGAAAAATTATATATTATTATAGAGATCCTTCAAGCAGTGCAGGTACGAATGTTGGAATTATGAGAAACATTTCATTTAGTTTATCCAAGGACGGACAAAGTGTAAAGTTAGAAAATGTTCAAGCCAACATACCATGGGACAGAGCAAGGGTTTTAGAGACACTTGAAAACGAAATATCATCAAAGATAACATGGGATACTATAAAAGGCAAAAATGTCTCAACGGACGAGATTTCTCTTGCCTTAACATTGCCGTTAATATTACCTACTGCAAGATGGGCTAGGATATCATGGGAGGCTGATTCAGCTGTAATTATGCCAGAATATCAGTCAAACCCATTAGCTGAAAGTACAAGCGGTATTCTCAATAGACGAGCAACAGACACCCAAGTTAAATTGACAGCAACTATAAAATTCAATTTAACAACATCAAATGAGGATGATATAGTTTTAACTAAGGATTTTGATTTAAAGGTTTTAGGTAGTGAAGAAGCAGATACTCCGGAAAGAATGTTGAAAAAGCTGGAGAATTATACATTAGAAAAGCTTAAGGATTCTCTTACAAAAGCTCAGCTCAATCCTAATGCTGTAAAGGGAGATATCCAATTCCCAACACCAGCTAATACTGGAGTAGCGGATTATTCAAAGTACCGTTTTACAGTAACGAGTAAAAATACCGATATACTTGAGATAAATGGTTATCGTGGTCTTATATATAGACCTCTACCGGGAAGCAGCATGGAAAAATTTGGATTTACTATTACTATGACTAGCAGAGCTGATTCAAGTCTTTCAGTATCTAAGGATATGGAAATCACTGTCATTCCATTAGAACAAAAAGAAATTGATGATGCGTTGAAACTGATGGAAGCAGTGAAAATAGATTATACGTCAGCACTTTTAGGAGAGAATGTCGATAAGGATAATATTACTAAAAATCTTAAGGCCTTCCGTCAAGCAATTTTTGCAGAAGATGGAAATAGCCTAATTTATAGTCGCACCATAAATGAAGATAAAGATTATGGTATTTTGGTAGACGATTTGCCTGGCTCAGAACCGGGTGGACCCGGATATGAACAGTGGAGAGTATTCCGTTCTAGTCGTCCTAATATCCTAGAGCATGAGGTTTTACGTTTAAAACAGCCGGAATACAATACAAGTGTTAAAATAGAGAGCTGCTTGACACATAAAATTTTAGGTAAATATGCAGCTAAACATCCTGAAAATGAGGACTTCAAAAAGCTGTATAAACAAACAGTATCTGCTACATTCACTGTTATAGGTGAAAAAGGAGATAACGGAACAGAATTAAAGGAAATCTCAGTAGGAACTGCCATAATTGTATTTAAAGAAGATGGAACATATGAGAAAAAATCAGCTCCAAAAGATATAAAAATCAATATAGACAATAACGATGGAGGCTTCACAGCCTACGGTGCGTTACAAGCTACTACAAGTGAATATGCAGGAAGTCCTAACTGGATAACTTCAATTTATGGAATTACAGGACCGTCAACAGGTGGCTGGATGTTTGCTGTTAATGGTAAAGTGCCAAATACAACAGCTGGTCAAACAATTCTTAAAGAGGGCGACCAAGTCATTTGGTATTGTACTTATGATTATAATAGAGATAAAGCCCCAACTTGGAAAGAGCTTGGAGGAAAAGAAAGTGAAAACTATAAGATTACAATTAATCTTAGCAAAACATTCTTAAAGGTCGGCGAAGAATTACCATTAGTAGCACAGGTGAAAAAGGGTGATGAAGTAGTAACAGATAAAGAGGTAATGTGGTTAGGCTCTAATGCTAAAGCCAGCATAGAAAACGGAAAGCTAATAGCTAAGGAAGCTGGTGAAATCACTCTAATAGCTAGTTTAGCAGATGATAAAAACGTAAAAGATACTATAACTATAAGCATAGAGGAAAATAAGACCTTAACCACAAAACAAATTATAGAAGCTTTGAGAAAGCACTATATTAATAAGTCTGAATACACATTCAGACAAGCTATTGGATACAATTTTACAAGTGATAATTTAGAAAAGGATTTATTAGAAATTGCTTATAGATTTAAAACAAATGAAAACCCTAAAACAGCCTCTGAGCATGTTGGAAATATTATAGGCTTGATAGCGTCAGGGAAAAATCCTTATACTTATAATAATAAAAACTATGTCAAAACATTAGCAGATGCCCAAGATATTAATGGAAAATTTATCATAGGTGCGTATGATGATTATCCGACAGTTGTTGCATTTTCAATGCTAGCCTTAGACATGGCTAAGACTGAGTACAATAGAGATAAGGCTATAGAAGCTTTGTTAAGCTATCAGGATTTGACTAGCGGAAGCTTTGGCGGAGCAGATGAGACAGGTATGGTACTAACAGCTCTGGCAAAATACAAAAATAGAGCTAATGTACAATCTGCAATAGACAAGGGTTTAAGTTATCTTCAAACAATACAGGATATAAATACAGGAGGTATTATAGCTTGGGGCGAAGAAAATCCATATTCAGCATCAGCTGTTTTACAAGGCTTGATAGCTGTAGGAGAAAATCCATTATCACAAAAATGGACTAAGAATGGTAAAACTATAGTTGATTCATTGATGAATTACTATAAGGACGGACATTTTGAAAATGCTGCTGGTATTGATGAAATGCTTACAGAGCAAGCATTTATAGCATTGTCTGATGTATATAGAGGAAAATCTATGTTCAACGAGATTAAGCTCAATGATAATGAAGTAGTTAAAATAGCAATTCAAATTCCAAATATACCTAAAATAATAGAAGGCGATTTTATTAAATTATTTGTAACAGGATATGCAGCCAACAATGATATAGCTCCTGTTGGCAAAATACTGTGGTCAAGCTCAGATACTAATATAGCAACAGTAGATGAAAATGGCAATGTCATAGCTATGAAAGCCGGTGAAGCTACTATAACTGCAAAGGTTGATGGTAAGGACATAATCAATACAGTTAAATTAACAATATCAGCAAAAGAATTTAATACAGAATATATTGGTGATGATATAGTATCAAATGGAAATACATTTGAAGCAAATCTTAAGGTTAAGAACTTGACTGAGGAGAAAAAGAAAGTAGCATTGATAGTTGCACTATATGATAAAAGCACTAATAAAATGCTAAGCTTTGAAATTAAAGAACTAGAGTTGAACAGCAAAGAGGAGCAGGATTTACTTACAGAAATAAGTATTCCATCAAATGGAAATTTTTATATTAGAATTTTCTTGTGGGATAGTCTGGAAAATCAAGATGTATTAATGAAAAAATTTGAGGAATTTAAGGCTAGCTAAAAATAAGCTTATAATTTTAGGGGAATTTCTAGTATATAGCTAAAACAGCAAAAGAAGAAATTCCTCTATAATAAGTTAAAGCTATACAAAGCAAAGGAGCGATAAAATGCTAAAAAATATAAAACGAATGTTATCCATTGTTTTAATTTTATTAATGTTCATACCATCTGTGGTCATGGCAGAAACAAATATTTTGGTGGACAATATTCAAAATTACAGTAGCGTAAGTACAAATATTACAATAGATTATGTTCAAAAAGACAGTGAAGTAACTATAAGTATAAATAGCACCAGAAATAGACCTGTAAGTATAACAATAAAGGATGGAACACAGTATATCTATATAAATCAAGGTGAAACGGACGAGTTAGGAAAAATAGAGTTTAAAACCACCTTAGAATTAGATAAATCCTATGATTGTCAGGTTAAGCTTGACGATAATGTAGCAACTAAAAAAATATATATGCAAAAGGGCTCAGAAAATACTGATGAGATTGCCGTAGATTTATATGTAAAAGGCTACAATGGCGTTATCTTAGATTTAAAGGCTGTTAAGGTATTTGCTAATGAATCATTGATGGATTTGATGAGAAGAATATTTGATGATAGAATTGTAATCAGAAATGGAAACTATGTAGTGTCTATCGATGGACAAGCAGAGCTTGACAAAGGAAAGGACAGCGGCTGGATGTATTCAGTAAATGGTGCATTTCCTAATGTCGGAGCAAACTCATATGTCCTAAAAAGTGGAGATATAGTAAAATGGTTATATACTGAAAATCTAGGAGTAGATGTTGGAGCACCGATGTATCCAACAACTACTTATAAAATTACTACTAAAGAGTCTCGTGACAAAAACACTATAACAATTATTAAACTAGAAGCTTCTTCAATAAACGATAATGTAAGTGAGCTTATATTGACAAAGGATTTGTTAGAAAAAGCAATAAATGAAAATGTAGATGTTATAGAAGCATCTTTTGGTAAGTCTTTAATTGAAATAAAACCTAATTTTATGGGTAAGGATATTAAAAGTGATATAAAGATAAGACTTGAAAAGAATAATGATGCAACATTTATCAAGTTAGAGCAGTATGGCAAGGAATTAAATAAACTAGAAAAGCCTGTTAAAATTATATTACCCTATAATTCTTCTATAAGCAATAAAGATAATTTAACTGTAGTATTAGTTGAAAAGGATAAAACAAAAAGCTTGGTAGGGGGAATATATGATTTAAGTACAAAGAGCGTTACATTCCTAACTCATAAGCTAGGCGAATTTAGAGTAGAAGAAAATACTGTAGAGTTCAAGGATTTAGCAAGCTATAGCTGGGCAGAGCAAGCAATAAACAGCATGGCAGCAAAGGGAATAATAGGTGGAAAAGCTACAGATAAATTTTCTCCTGCTGATAATATCACAAGAGCAGAATTTGCAGCATTGATATCAAGGATGCTAAAGTATAACGAAAATTTAGAAAGTAGTTTATCATTTAAAGATGTAAGTACCGACAAATGGTACTATAAACCAATATCGGCAGTATATCAAAATGGGCTTATAAATGGAAAATCTGAACTTAACTTCGATCCGAACGGATATATAACAAGAGAAGAAATGTCAAAGATAATAGGCTTAATATTAACTCAAAACTCATATAAAAAACAAGACAATAAAGTGCTGACAAAATTTAGTGATGGAAATACAATATCACAATGGGCAGAAGAAGGAGCAGCTATTGCAGTTCATAATGAAATAATAAAAGGCTCAAATGGCAAATTTAATCCAAAATCCAATGCTACGAGAGCAGAAGTTGCAGTAATGCTATTTAGATTGTATGAGTTGGTAATGAAATAAAGTAAAGCCCTCCTATCTATAGAGCTAACAAGATAGGAGAGCTTTTGTCAAACTATGTATGAGCATTTTTTTATTGATACGAATATAAAATAATTGCAAAGTTGTATTGACTTAATTAAGGCTTTATTATATAATTGCGTTGATAAAAATTTAATATTAATATTTAGGTTTTTTGTAATATTTTTCTTAGTTTTAAGCGTTTAAAGACATTTCATATGTTCTGAAATCTTTTAACGAGTTTTAGTATTATAAAGATTAAAAGAGAATCATGTTAAAATCATGAACGGTCCGGCCACTGTAATTGGGGAGCAATCTTTCAATATGCCACTGAGAATATTCTTGGGAAGGTGAAAGATAAGCTTTGATCCATAAGTCAGGAGAACTGCCTAAGTATACATTGTTAAAACCTTCTTGGATTGAGGTAGATGTGATTACTAAGTATATTTATGAATTGTTTATATTTACTAATTAGTTTAATCTTATGTCTTAATCTTTAGGGGTTAGGGCATTTTTTTATTTAATTATTTATAATGCTTGTGATAGCAGCAAAAGGGGGTAGATATTAAAAACTAAGGGTTTAATATGATAAAGTTGTTAACATCAATAGTTAGAGAGGTTTAGGAGCAATCTCAAATGATATTGTTCTAATTTAACGACACCGGGGGAATGTGAATTGAAATAATCAATTAAATTAGGAGGAAAATAAAAATGCAAATAAGATTAAAAAGAATAATCTCTTTTATCCTTGCACTTATCATGATATTTGGTATGATAAATTCGAATTTATCTACGATGTCTGTTTTTGCTGAGGATTTAGGAGATAGTCCTTTGTTACAGGATGGCTTTTACCAAATTGAAACAAAGGAGAATCTTAAATGGTTTACACAGGAAGTTAATTCAGGAAAAAAGAGTATCAATGCAAAACTCATTGCAGATATTACTTTAGATTCATCAAGTGAATGGACACCTATCGGAACATCAGCTAATAAATACGCTGGTATTTTTGATGGGAATAGTAAATCTATAAGTGGTCTGAATATTCAGACAGGTACTTATAAAGGACTTTTCGGGTATATAGATATAGCAGGTGTAGTTAAAGAATTAACAATAACCGGCTCTTCTGTAGCAGGTACACAATACATAGGATTAGTAGCTGGAACAAATGCAGGAAATATATCAGGTGTCACAGTCGATAATTCTTCTGTAAAAGGGCAGCAAAGTGTCGGCGGTATTGCGGGACAAAATACAGGAACTATTATAGCATCTGAAAATAAAGGTGCTGTTGTAACACAAGATGTTTACAAAGATGAAGGTATAGCTGGTATAGCTGGTGTTAACAGCGGAAATATATCGCTCTCTTATAATAATGCAGATGTTACGCGCAGCCATACTAAAAGTGATTATGGCTATTTCGGTGGTATTACGGGAAATAATACCTCTACAGGAATAATAGACTCTTGCTACAATACTGGTGAAATCGCAGGATCTTATCGTTCAGGCGGTATAGCGGGTATTAATACAAAGACAATTAAAAATTCATATAATATTGGAACTGTAAATTCAGGCGGAACTTCAACCGCTGTTGGTGCAATATTTGCTTATGGATCTGGTGGGACATCTGAGAATTGTTATTACTTGAATACATCTATTACTAAGCCAAATTCTTACGGTACATCTAAAACAGATGCAGAAATGAAAGTTATAACACCTTCACTGGGCGGAGCATTTGAGAATGATTTAGAAATTTCTATAAACGAAGGATATCCAATACTTAAATGGCAAAATCCAGAAGCTGTGTATACAGTAACACTTACTGTTTCACCTAAAAATACTGTCATTTCATTAACTGATGTTAACGGACATTCAATTTCAGCTGATTCCTCAGAGGATGGCGTATATATATTTAACAACGTCATAGCGGGAACATATCAATATAGTGCTTCTTGCGAAGAGGGAGACTATGATATATCTACAGGAAGTATTATTGTCAGCAAACTAAATGTAAGCAAGAATATTAATTTAATAAGAAGAAATTATAAAGCAGAGTTTACTGTAAATCCGCAGGATGCTTTAGTTTCAGTTACTGCAGAAGGATTTAATGAATTTCATAATGCAAATAACGGAAGTGCTGTATTTATGCTGCCTAATGGAACTTATAATTACACAGTTGATAAGTTTGGATATAGTCCACAAAATGGTACAATCACAGTAAATAAAGCCAGTGTAACAGAGAATGTTAGCTTAGTTCAATCAGCACAATATGAGTTAACATTTGATATAGACCATGATGGTGCTAGTGTTACAGTAACTCACCCTTTAGGTGGTGTTCAGAGCGCTGAAACTGACGGCACATATAAACTATACAATGGTACTTATAATTATAGGATTAAGCTTTTAGGTTATTCTACTGTAAAAGGTACAGTTACCATAGATGGCTCAAATAAGATTGAAACAGTTGGTATGACTAAAAATATGCCTTGGACTGGAAATGTTGCAACTGAATTTTATGGAGGAAGCGGTACACAAAGTGATCCATATCAAATTTCAAATGGAGAAGAGCTTGCATATTTATCCTCATTAATTTCAACGCCTGTCACAAATGCAGTTTACAAAAATTTATACTATAAATTGGTAGATGATATTGATATGGGCGGTACTGTCAATTTTACGCCAATTGGGACTAAAATTTCAGAGGGATATTATTTTGCAGGAAATTTTGACGGATATAGACATGTTATAAGCAATCTAAAGGTTAGAAGGACAGAAAGTTATGCCGGATTATTTGGGATGGTTAAGGATGGTACTGCTTTATCGAATATAGTTTTGAAAAATCCTTTAATAGAAACAACCGGAGGAACAAGCAGCCATGCCGGCGGATTAGTAGGATATAGCAGCGGTTCTTCTAAAGCGTGTATAATTTCAAACTGTGCGGTTATTGATGGCAAAATAAATTCAGAATCATTTAATCTTGGGGGATTAATTGGTTATGCATCAAGCACTACTGTCAAGGAATCATATGCGATTGTAGAAATTAATGGAACTAACACTACTAGTGCTTACGCAGGTCTCTTAATTGGACAATGCAGCGGTGGAACTATTGAGCATAGCTTTGCTCGTGGAAAGCTTACAACAAGTGGTAAATACACAGGTGGATTAATTGGAAGTGTAGTTACATATTCTACTGTAAACATTAAATACAGTTATGTTAGCGGAGATGTCTTGGCTTCTAATATTAATTATGGATTTGTTGTTGGAAGTGTGGAGAGTGGATCAAAGATTAATGCTACCAATTGCTACTACAATCCTGATGTTCTATTGACAGGTAAAGATGGAGCTACTGCAACAAATGGCTTCATAGCCACAAAACAGTTAAAATTAGACGAATCTTTAGTACTTTTAAATGAAGGTGGAGAAAAATATGCACGTCTTGGTTTAGGAGAGCGTTATATAAACAAGGGATATCCATATTTGATAAATACATATTATGTTACAGTAGAGCCTGAACAGTTAAGCGTACCTACAGGAATTGTCTGGATTGATAATACTAAGGCTAAATGGAATTCTTCGGAAAATGCAATTGGATATAGATTATCTTTATATAAAAATGATGAGAAGATTTTTGAATGTAATACAGATGAATCCACTCTTGAATATAATTTTACAGATGAAATCAGTATTAATGGAAATGGATTATATAGCTTTACTGTAAAAGCTTTGGGAGATAACTACTTTTATTATGCAAGCGCGGAGTCCAATAAGAGTGCCTCTTACAACGCATTTGTAGCAGGTAAAAATGTTACATTTAATATAAATCTTCCATACGGAGAAAGCTATTATAGAGAAAACGACCCTGTCATTACAGTTATTGTAGGAACTTCTACAGTTAAATTTAATGCAGGAGAAGCAAAATTTTTACCTAGGGGAAATGATTATACTTATACTATAAATGCATTAGGTTTCAAAACTATAAGCGGTGTACTGTCAGTTGATGAAGAGGCTGTGGTAATAGAAAAAACATTGGAACCAGATACTGCATGGGATGGTGTTAGTGTACTTGAACCAATGCAAGTTGAAGGAGTATATCAGATAAGCTCAGGATATCAATTAGCATGGTTTCGTGATGAAGTAAATAAGACGATAAAAGCTGGTCAAAGCAGTAATTTATCTGCGAAGCTTGTAAGAGATATTAATCTTTGCGGATTTGAATGGGCACCTATTGGAACTTACACTAATTCATCAGCAACGTTTGGATATACAGGAACATTTGACGGTGACGGACACAATATTAACGGGCTTAGCATAACAACCGGCAAAGATGGCTCTGCATTATTTGGATATGTTTATTTGAATGGTATAATTAAAGACCTCTCAGTAAAAGGAAATATTAGTGCGGGTCAGTATTCAGCAGGTATTGTAGGTGTTTCCTCTGCCGCAACTATAAGCCGTTGTAATAATTACGTGAATGTTACTGTAACAAAAGCAGGAAAGAACAACATCATGGTTGGCGGTATTGTTGGAAGTATGACAAACTATACTTACACAACAGCTTTAACTGAATACTGTGTAAACTATGGAAATATTATCGGAGGAACAACAAACGGATATGTAGGTGGTGTAGTAGGAAACGCAGGGTATGGCTTAGGAGTAAAATTCTGCGGAAATGAAGGTAATGTAAGCGGTAATGACAGCGTTGCAGGTGTTGTTGGACGTAACAGTTTAATAATGACATCTTGCTATAATACTGGGGATGTAAGCGGTGCTACGACCTCTATAGGTGGTATCGCAGGATTTACAAATAAACTTACTAAGGATTGCTATAACAAGGGAAATATAAGCGGTCAAGGCAAAGTAGGCGGTATTGTAGGAGAACTCCATAGTGAATATGGTGGAATTATAGAGGGCAGCTACAATACAGGTATAATTACAAAATCTGGAACTGGAGCTAATGACACATATGGTGCGATTGTAGGATTTAAGGGTGGAACATCTAAGACTATTTCAAAAAGCTATTTCCTTGAAGATGGTATAGCAGGTATCGGAAAAAATGCAAATGATAATGATAGTGCTATTTCACTTACAGAGCTTGAATTAAAGCAATTTTCCACAGCAGCTTTACTGGGAGGTACATTTGCAAGAAAAGAAAATGATTATCCTTTGCTTCGCTGGCAAGATTCAGCTAGTAAGGATGTAGTTGTTCTTTTCAATGTAGAGCCTGCGGATGCTGAAATTATTTTAAAGGATGAATCAACAAAACAAATAATAGACCCTGTAGAGGGTACAAATGGTTATTTACTGTCAAGCGGTGAGTATAAGTATAAAATAAAAAAAGAAAATTGGCAGGAAGTCAATAAACAACTTGCAGTTTTAGATGATAACATAGTTGTTGACATAGTTATGAATCCTTCAGATACTCCTGTATATAATCCAATAGATGTTGTTCTTAGCGTACAGACTGATTCTACAGGATTCTTGATTGCAAGACAAGTCAACGAGGTAAGTCCTAGTCTTGCAAAAAGCTACGGATATACAAATGATTCAAATTTCGTTGAAGAAGACGAAGTAAGTGCACTTGATGCACTCGTTGCAGCACATATAGCTATATATGGCGATAATAAAGATGATATCAATGATGTTTTAGCTGTAAATGAATATGGATTTGTTACTAAAGTATTTGGAGTAAATACATCTAATTTTACATTTTATGTAAATGGAGAGCAGCCTAATGATGGAGTGGCTGTTGAGCATCCTGAATCCGGCACTCAATATACTGGATATGCAATAACACAGACCAAATTAGATGACAAGGATTCTGTAGAATTTTACTTTATACAGGATGCCTCAAATGGGTCAGATAAATACGCATGGTTTGACTTAGCTGGTGCTAAAACAGAAGCTATAACTGTAACAGCAGGTAAGAACTTTGATATTGCTATCAAGGGTTACATGAGTATCTATGGATTAAATATTCCTGTTGAGAGAGATGAACAAACTAATCCTATATCAGGAGCAGCAATTGTTCCTGTAAAATTAGACAGTGGAGTTGGCTTGTTTGGGAACCCTATTGCCATAACTAATGCAGATGGAATTGCAAAAATTACGTTTAATGTAGCTGGAACTTATATTCTTTCAGCTGTCAACAGCACAGGTGCTTCACCACTGATGTCACCATGGCTTGTTGTTACTGTAGAAGAAGCACCACCTGTTTATGAGCCTGTTACTGCAAAGATTAGAGTACAGAAAGATAATACAGGATTTATAATTGCACAAAAAGAGTATGAAATCATGCCGGGTCTTGCAAAGAGCTATGGATATACCAATGATTCAAGCCTTATAAAAGATGGCGAAGTAAGCACTCTTGATGCACTTGTAGCAGCGCATATTTCTGTGTATGGAGAAGATAAAGCAGCTATTAACAATGCTTTGGTTGTGGGAAGTGGCGGATGGATTACTAAGATGTTTGGCATAATCACATCATCAATTTCATTCTATGTAAATGGAGAGCAACCAAATGATGGAGTTCCACAAACTTATCCAAACTATGGTACCCAATATACTGGATATTCAGTATCACAGGCTAAATTAAATAATGGTGATAGTGTAGAATTTTTCGTTTTACAAGATGAATCTTACATGGACATCTATACATGGTTTGAGGCAAATGGCTCTAAGGTAGAAAACTTAAATCTAACTATAGGAGAAAACCTTGATATTACTGTCAAAGGTTATATGAACTGGTATGGACTAAATATTCCTACAGAAAGAGATGCGAAAACCAATCCGATTAAGAACGCAAAAATTGTTCCTGTTGTATTGAATAACAACACAGATTTAGGAACATTCGGAACATCTATTGCAACTACTAATAATAGCGGTATAGCAAAGCTTAACTTTAATCAAGCTGGTACTTATATTATTTCAGCTGTTGGAAATGCAAGTTCTGACTCGTTGATGTCACCATGGCTTGTTG
>DCPV01000058.1:0-2272 GCA_002323775.1 Firmicutes bacterium UBA1535
ATAATATAGTCAAAATAACTATTAACGAAAATGCACTTGGTTTAACCCATACTGATATGCTTTTGGTTTATTTGCTTTCTATGTATTTTAATGATGGTTACTATCGAAATAACACTGTTGGAGTTATAAGAAGTACTAATGTATTTTCCGAGTTATTTGTTAATAATTTCAATAAGTATAGTTCATTATTCAATAATCAAGAATATTTTGAAACATATAATTTAGCTTTGATTGATAAGCTTTCAATTTATCTCAAAAAAAGGAACACTTCATTTGAAAAATTGATATTTAATTTTTTTGATAAATACATTCCAAATACCTTTAATATTCAAGATTTTAGAGTTGCTTTGGTTGAGGACACACTGCCTTCAGAGACTAAAAACAAGTTATTTGTAATTGAAATCGAATCAATACTAAGACAATTTATCTTGCTCCAAAAAGAAAATAAAATTGATGTTCATAATTTAAAATACATGCACCAACCAAGATATGACAATATTCATTCATTTATAAAAAATAAATATTTAGAAATTAATCAGGATGTCTTATTTAAATATTTTCAAAATGACAATAAAATTTTGAAAATATTTAATTCTTTTAATTACGTTGAAGAAAAATTTTTATCAAAAACAACATTAAACAGCATATTGAAAGCAACTCCGCATGTTACCAGATACTCAAATTTATTTTCTACAAGTGAATCTAATTATTTAAGTTATTGTCTTGATAATTCTCTATTTAGTGACGCACTTGCCTTAAGAAACATATATTTACATGGTGCGTCTAAACATTTTTCAGATGAAGATCACCGCATAAATTATCTTCGAATTTTAAATTGTATGTTAATTATTATTGCTAATATTAATGATGAATTGATTTATAAAGTAGATACTCTAGAAAAGATTGAGACTGATAATTAAGCAAAGCACGCTAATATAATTACAGTATCTTGTAAAAACGCATCAAGGTGTTTAATTAAATAATTGTAAAAGTAAAAATTTATTTAGGAAAGGAGCATAGATGCCCAAAATTCCAAAACTAAAAATCAACTTTGAGTACGAAAAAAAGAAAAAAGAAAAACCCATCAAAATTCCTAAGGCGCATACGTTGAACTTAGGTCGGGTTCGTTCAATTGTCCTATCAATCTTAATAGGGCTTTTTATTTACTTTAGTTATGTGCTGGTTTTAGCCAATGCGACTGCGCATAAGAATAAAACCTTACAACAAACAGTCGCCACTTTGAATCATCGCATTAATCAAGAAAACGCTGGGACAACGAGTTACAATCCACTAGTGGATCAGTACATGACCCAGTTT
Organism: Firmicutes bacterium UBA1535; assembly: GCA_002323775.1. Lineage (GTDB taxonomy): Bacteria > Bacillota > Clostridia > Tissierellales > Sedimentibacteraceae > UBA1535. The sequence continues at coordinate 1,318 of DCPV01000058.1, forward strand.
TTAAAAATCTACTATTCGCCAGCAAGTGATGATTCAAATGGTCGAACGAAACAACTTAGCCAATATTTGGCAAGCAATTTAACTTTGCCGAGTACCGATAAAAATACTGATTTAAAACTGGTTTCATCAACATTGAATGGTATTTTTACAATCGACACAGTCAAAACAGCGCAATACAGTTTAACGGTTGAAGCGAATAATAAGCAAAATCATGTGACAGTGGATATTCCTTACCAACAGGCTAATGAAAAATTAACCGTAATTGGCTTACCGTACGTCGCCAACTCCATTAATAGTATCAGTCATGTGGGACAAGCTCGATTAACCAATACCGGGAAAACACTGAATAGTGAACAAACCACCACAAAAGTTGCCAAGTTTACCAAACAATTTGCTCAAAAATATGTCTCTTCATCAACGAAAGATATGGCTTTTTTGATGGCAGATCCTGTTGGCTTAGATGGCGCTGTTGATTTTGTTTCACTTGATGATAGTTCCATAAAAGTATCTGGTACTAGCAAAAATCCGATAGTAACGGCAACTATGACCGTCAAAGTTCATGATTCAGATATTGCTCAAGTACAAACAATTCGCCTGTATTTAAAACAACAAGACTCAACTTATTTTGTCACTAAATTTATCCAAGCATAGAGAGGAGAAACAAATGGATATTTACAATGCTTTAAAACCTGTGTTACTAGGACTAGTTGTTATCATAGCAGGTGGTCGCGCCATTCAACACTATGGTAAAAATGAAAACAAAGATATGTGGGTCACCATTTTAATTGGTGGCTTAATTTATTTCTTTGTCAATGGGCCAGCCAACACTTTAAATGCCTTTTCAGGCTTAATGAATTCTGTCTTGAACTTTATTCAAGGATTAGGAGGTTAAGAAATGTATAACTATCGTCGGGTGTATACGAACTCCGCCAAGTTTCGCACGATTTATGGCGAT
>DCPV01000058.1:2427-3465 GCA_002323775.1 Firmicutes bacterium UBA1535
CAGTCTTTATTGATTCAAGAGTAGCGGGACTACTAACGATTACCACTGTGATTGATATGGCAATTATCTTTATTTTGCAATTGTATCAAATCAACAATGGCCGACTAACCTTTGGCTTCGCCTTACTCGTTGGCTCATTATTTACCGTTTATAAACTCGATAAGGTTTTAAAAATTGATGATTTGCCCTTTGAAACAACCCTTAAATATGCGGTCTTACATTATTGGCGTTATTGGTTTCAGAAGAAACAACTTTATCAAGATCAACACTTAAACAGTAATCAGAAAAAGTATCAAATATTGTAATCAAAGAGCATGTGTAAGCATGCTTTTTATCTTGTCATCGTCAATTCTTAGAATAGGACAGGTTGGGGCAGAACCAACCAAATGACACCATACCATTTGTTTAGAAAATTACGCTCGAGAGGAGTATCACAATGAAAAAAGTTCGATTTGAACGAAAATTAAAAAGCTTAACCAAACAGTTGACTAGAAGAAAATTCATCTTATTTATTGCTAGTTTCTTAATGATTGTTTTGATATGTCTACTACTATTTGTATTTCACAATAAACAATCATCAGTATCACATTCAGAAACTATTCAATCATCATCACAGGTCAACAATCAACCTAGGGAGGGAAAAGACTACAAGATTCAATATAGTAATTCATCGTTAATCAAACGCTCAACATTGAACACAGCTTTAAAAAAGGCTGGCTTGTTTGATTTCAATTACTTATTAAACACCAGTAACGATGGTGGCAATGATGCCAAAATTTTAGTTTACTACAATCAAACCAATCGACAATTGGTTTTTAAATTCTATCAAAATGGCTATCAATCAGACAATGATTATCAAATTGGTGGCTATGATTTGAAACAACAAACGGGTATTCATAGCCTACAACAGTCTGCTTTTAATAACTTACCACTAGTTTATACTTGGGAGAATTTACAAACTAAATAATGGAAAGGAGGAAAACATGAACAGAATATTAATTATCTTGGCAGTGTTATTGGGCACGGCTTTTTTTGTAC
>DCPV01000175.1:0-1169 GCA_002323775.1 Firmicutes bacterium UBA1535
AAAAAAATTAAAAATGAAACTGAGAAAACTATTTGGATATACAGCGGTTATATTTTTGAGGAGATATTAAAAAATAAAAATTATTTCAAGCTTCTTAGCTATTGTGATGTATTAGTAGATGGAAGATTTGACAAAGAGTATTTTAAGAATAATCTAAAATTCAGAGGCTCAACAAACCAGAGAATAATAGATATAAAAAAATCCTTAGCAAAGAATGAAGTAATTTTATGGGAAGATAAATTTTAAAACAAAATCTTGCCATAAATTGATAAAAAATGCTATAATGTTGTAAAGACGAATTTTGTCATAATTTACGACAAAAATAGGAGGTAAATATGCTTTGGAGAGATAAATATCAAGTGGGTGTTCCTCTGATTGATGAGCAGCATGAGGAATTATTTAAACGAGTTAATAATTTTATAGAGATTATAAGAACAGGTGATTCGTGGCAGGATAAGTTACAATCTGTCAATGAAACTCTTGAGTTTATGAAAATGTATGTTGTAGAGCATTTTCGTGACGAAGAAGAATATCAGCTAAAGGTAGCTTATCCAAAATTTGCTGAACATAAAAATGTTCATAATAATATGGTGAATTATGTTTTAGAGATTTCTTCTGAATACGAGAAAAGCGGTTATGATGAGAAGTTAATTAAACAATTTGCCGGAAAGCTTCTTAGCTGGCTTATAAACCACGTCGTAACAGAGGATAAGAATATAGCAAATTATGTCATGAAAAAAGAGAGTGAACAAATAACCAACACTATATATACTCCTTTTTTTGAAGCAACACGCAATGTATTTAGGATGATGCTTAATTTTACGGAAGTTTCAGAAAGCTCAGAGGAAAATTTTCGCTCTAATAACGATCTTAATATTTCAATCGGAGTTATAGGGGATTTAGAGGGCGAAATTATATATAAATTTCCAAAAGATACATCTATTGGTATAGTAAATACAATGACTGGTATGGAAATAGAAAATATAGATGAATTCGTTACGTCGGCAGTATCTGAGATTGCAAATATTATTAGCGGCAATATTTTGAATATGCTTTCTAAAGAAAATTTTAATTGTGATATTTTACCGCCAAAATTGAAATCCATCGATGAGAATAATAACTGCAATATTGAAAATGATATATATATCAAAACTCCTGTAGGTCAAACT
>DCPV01000175.1:1252-13377 GCA_002323775.1 Firmicutes bacterium UBA1535
CTTGAAATAAGGCTTAATAAGAGTAAATAAGAAAGGATAAGCACCGAAGTCTACAGCAGTTTTTACTAATAGGTGCATGAGAATAAAATGATGGATAAATTCGCCTTGATAGGAGAAAAATTAAGTCATACATTTTCGCCTTTTATACATGAGGAAATATTAAATTACATAGGTATTGATGGAAAATATGAAGTACTTGAGTTTGCAAAAGATTATTTGCCAAATATTGTTAATGATTTAAAATATCAGCTTTATAGAGGAGTAAATGTTACTATTCCATATAAAACTGATATTATTCCTTATTTAGACGAAATAAGCCCCGAAGCACAGAAAATAGGAGCTATCAATACAATAAATTTTCTACCCAATAAAATAATAGCTTATAATACAGATTATTTTGGCTTTGGAAAGCTTTTAAATTTCAATAAGATTAATATTAAGGACAAAACTGCTCTGATACTTGGAACAGGAGGAGCTTCAAGAGCAGTCAGCCGATACTTAGAAGACAATCATATAAAAACAATAAAGTTTGCAAGCACTAATATTGAATATGCTAAAAGCAAATATTACGGATATGAAATTTATAATTATAATGAGCTTAATGCTATCGAAAAAACAGATATTGTTGTTAATTGTACACCTGTGGGTATGTATGGAACCGTAAAAACAGACATGGATATATTTAATATGCAAATAGACAAATCATTTTTGATTAAATTTGATATTGCAATAGATTTAATCTATAATCCTTTAGAAACTGTATTTTTAAAGCAGGCAAGAGAGCTTGGAATAAAGACTGCAAACGGACTCTACATGCTTGTAGCTCAAGCTGTTAAGTCTCAGGAAATTTGGAATAATGTTATTATAGATGACAGCGTAATAGATAAGGTCAATAACTTAATTGAAAATAAAATAAGGAATTAATAAATGATTAAAAATATTGTTTTAATAGGTATGCCGGGTAGCGGTAAAACAACTATAGGCTATGAGCTTTCAAAAAAATTAGACATGAATTTTATTGATGTTGACAGCTATGTAGAGGAAAATGAAAAATCCAGTATTAGCGATATGTTTGAAATTAGTGAGGAATATTTCAGAAGAATAGAGAGCAAGTATATTGAAGAACTAAGCAAATTAAATTCTACTGTAATTGCAACAGGCGGCGGAGTAATTAAAAATGAAAATAATATCTTAATGTTAAAAAACAACTCAATTATAATATATGTAAATCGTAAAATTGATGATATAATGAAAGATATAGACATCAGTAAAAGACCTTTGCTTAAAAATGGCAAGGATAGATTGAAAGAATTATTTAAAGAAAGACATCATTTATATCAAAAATATTGTGATATAGAAGTTGTAAATGACAGTTGCATTATTGATATAGTAAATAGAATTAGCACCTTAATATAAAAATTTATATCAAAGTAGGTAAAGCATATGAAAATTTATGTAATAAATGGTCCAAATCTTAATTTTTTAGGTATAAGAGAGCCGAGTGTATACGGCAGTGACAGCTACGAGGAGCTATGCAGCTATATAAATTCAGAGGCTAAAAAATTAAATGCAGAAATTGAAATTTTTCAAAGTAATATAGAGGGAGAAATTGTTGACTTTATACAAAAAGCACATAAAAATGCAGATGGTATAGTTATAAATTCCGGTGCTTATACACATTACAGCATTGCGATATTTGATGCTGTTAAATCAGTGAACCTTCCGACTGTTGAGGTTCATTTAAGCAATATATACAAAAGAGAGGAATTCAGACATAAATCAGTAGTAGCTCCTGCCTGCATAGGACAAATTTCAGGATTTGGTTTTTTAGGATATAAATTAGCTATAGAAGCATTATTAAATCATAAAAATAAATAAAAATAATATTAATCATAAAAATATCGCTTTAAATAATTATTTAAAGCGATATTTTTATTTGCACTAAACTGCAATAGTTCATTTTACAAACTCTTTATTGAAAATATATATTGGGAAATAACATAATAAATTTTTACATTAAATATTTTTAGGACAAAATAGTTTTAAACGCATAGAATATCACTAGGAATAATGTTGTTCCTATGCGGTATAAACTTGTGAGGTGAGATATTTTGAAAGAAATTATATTAGCTTTAATACAAATAACCGGCACAGCAATAGTTGCTTGGGGTGGAATTATGACAGCCAATAGGCTGACTAATTATAGAATTGAGCAATTAGAGAAAAAAGTTAATGAACATAACAACATAATAGACAAAACTTATAAAAATACTCAGTGTATAGAAGTGTTATTTGAGAAAATAAGCGTTGCAAATAATAGAATAAAGGATTTAGAAGAAAATGAAAAAAGATAGTCAATTTTCAAAATTCATAGTGACTTTAGTATTGTTCTTAAATGTGACTTTTACCTCTGTTGTCTTGTATATATTTTTAAAAACAAGTGCAGAGCCTACTGTGCTTATAGGCTGTTGGTTTGCTTTTACTACTGGTGAACTTTGGTTATTGGCAACAGTAAAAAAGGATAAAATAAAAAATAATAAGAAAGATAAAAATAATGATAATGAAAATTAATTTGAAACAAAAACTATCTAGCAGAAAATTTTTAACAGCAGTTATAGAATTTATCACAGCTCTATTAATTGCCTTTGAAGTGGACAATCTTACAATAGAAAAGTAAATAGCTTATATCTTAAGTGAGGCATGGTAGATGCTGCAAGAGTAAAAGAAAGTGAGAATGGAAAAATGATAACAATAATATGTAATCCTACAGACAGCGTAAAAGTAAATAGCCCATTTGGAACTCGTAAGCTATTAAGCGTGGACTATCATAATGGTATAGATATAGGACCGGTTGTAAGCGGAAAAGATGGCGACAATATTTATTCTGTAGCTGACGGAACAGTAAGAGTTTCTAAAGTAGATCCTACAGGTTATGGCAACTATGTAGTAATAGAGCATAGCAATTTTTGCACCCTATACGCACATTTGCAAAAATTAGAGGTGAAAGTAGGACAAAGAGTTAAAGCCGGAGAAATAATAGGTCATATGGGCAACACAGGAACTAGCACTGGAGTTCATCTTCATTTTGAAATTAGAGATTGTATTTATAATAAGTTTTGGGAAAGAGATAAAACAAGCGGCAAATATATACATGCAGTAGACCCTCAGCCTTTGCTAAATAAAAGTACAATCAATATAAAAACTGATAGAGAAAAAGTACAGGAATATTTCGGTTTTGATAACAATACAATGGCTTTTTTAGACAAACATCCATATTTTAAGGATTTATACAGGAAGATGTCTAAAGATTATAAGTAGTAGATTTTTTGTTTTTGAGCTTGCTCAGGCGTTTCTAAGTTAGCGTCCTGAACAAGCTCTCTTTTAAATTAGTGTGTTTTTTCTATAAGGAAAATTGACTTAAAAATAAATTTGAATAAAAACCATTTAATTCTAACAATTCTTCGTGTTTTCCTTGCTCGATTATATTTCCATCTTTCATAACCAATATAATATCTGCATCTTGAATAGTTGATAGCCTATGAGCGATAATAAAGCTAGTTCTACCTTCCATGAGCTTAGAAAAAGCCTGTTGAATTTTAATTTCAGTTCTTGTATCTATAGAAGAAGTAGCTTCGTCTAATATAAGCATAGGTGGTAAACGTAGCATTATTCTTGTAATACACAACAATTGCTTTTGACCTTGAGAAAGTCCACCTCCATCATCGTTTATTATAGTATCATATCCATTTGAAAGACGCTTTATAAAACTATGTGCATGGGATAATTTTGCAGCTGTAATTATTTCCTCATCAGTAGCTTCTGGCTTACCCATTATTATATTTTCCCTAATAGTTCCGGATTTTAGCCAGGTATCCTGTAAAACCATACCGAAATTAGAGCGAAGGCTTTTTCTGGTTATATTTCGTATATCTGTTCCATCTACTAAGATGCTACCATTATCAACATCATAAAACCTCATAAGAAGATTAATAATAGTAGTTTTTCCACATCCTGTAGGACCTACAATCGCTATTCGTTGTCCTTGTTTAACGGATAGGTTTATACTCTCAAGCAATTTTTTGTCATGTACATAAGAAAATGAAACATTTTGTAATTCCACAATTCCCTTAGTATCTTCTAATACTTTTGCATTTTTTGAATCAGGAATTTGTGCTTCTTCGTCTATAAGCTCGAAAATACGCATTGCACAGGCATATGCGTTTTGAAATTCTGTTATAACTCCAGAAATTTCATTAAATGGCTTGGTGTATTGGTTAGCATAGCTTAAAAATGTAAATAGCTGTCCAATGCTGATACCGCCACCAATTGCAGACAAAGCACCAAATATACCTACACCTGTATAAACTAATCCGTTGACAAAACGAGTAGATGGATTTGTAATTGAAGAATAAAAAGTTGCTTTTAACGAATAGTTGGCTAATCGTCCATTAATTTCATCAAATTTATCCAATGCTTCTTTTTCATAGCCAAATGCTTGAACAACTTTTTGATTTTCAATCATTTCATCGATAAGAGCTGTTTGTTCACCCCTTGTTTGCGATTGAAGCTTAAACATATTGTATGTCCTTTTTGCGATAAAACTTGCAACATACAAAGAAATTGGCGTTATACAAATAACAACAAGTGCTATTTTTACATCTATTCTCAACATGAAAAAAAGTGTTCCGATAATTGTTATTAAACCTGTAAATAGCTGTGAAAATCCCATTAAAAGACCATCAGCAAATTGGTCAACATCTGTTATAACTTTACTCACGACTTCTCCATAAGAATGAGAATCAATATATTTTAATGGAAGTATTTCAATCTTTTTAAATGCTTTATCTCTTATATCACGAACAATATTATAAGTAATTTTATTGTTGCATACATTCATAATCCATTGAGAAAAAGCTGTTATAGCAATAGTTACTCCCATAATTATAAGTAACTTGATTATACCAGTAAAATATACCTTTCCGGGTTCTAAAATAAGATCAATTATATCACCGGTCAAAATAGGAATATATAGTGTAAGAATAATGGTTATTGTTGCAAATATTATAGAAATAATTAACAAATGCCAATAAGTTTTAATTAGATTAAATATTTTTTTCATTATGCAAGCCTCCTATCTATTTGTCTGAAACTGTGAATAGTAGATTTCTCTATACACTTCACAACTTTTTAGAAGTTCTTCATGGTTTCCGATACCTTCAATATGTCCGTCATCAAGCACAATAATTTTGTCAGCATACATTATTGAAGAAGCACGTTGAGAAACAATAAACACTGTTGGACTTTCCTTCATTTCTCTTATGGATTTGCGAAGTTTTGCATCAGTAGCATAATCAAGAGCAGAAGCGCTATCATCTAAAATTAATATCTCAGGTTTGCGAACTAGAGCCCTTGCAATTGTTAGACGCTGTTTTTGACCACCGGATAGATTTTTGCCACCTTGTGTTATTAAAAAATTTAATCCTCCATCTTTGCTTTCAATAATTTCTTTTGACTGTGATATAGTCAATGCTTCCATTATTTCCTCATCGCTTGCATACTTATTACCCCATTTTAAATTTTCACGTATAGTACCTCTAAATAAAACAGCTTTTTGCATTACTACTCCAATTTTATTTCGTAGTTGTTCAAGGGAATATTCTTTTACATCGATACCATCAACAAAAACTTGACCTTTTGTAGTATCGTAAAATCTTGGAATTAAACTTACAAGAGAGGATTTTCCTGAACCAGTTCCTCCGATTATTCCAATTGTTTGACCTCTTTTTACATTAAAATCAATATCAGTCAATGATTCATCTCCAGCATTTTTGTATTTAAGAGAAACATTATTAAATGAAACAATAATTTCATTATTTACAGTGTTTTTAATTCCTGTAGATTGAATGTAGTTTTCTTTTTTATCGGTCATGCTAGAGTTAATTTCAAATACATCTTGTATACGGTTACCGCAAGCAATTGATTTAGTTATAGTAACTATAAGATTTGCAAGCTTAATTAACTCTACAAGAATTTGAGACATATAGTTAAGCAACGCTGTTAAAGCGCCTTGAGTAATAATTCCTGTTTCTACTTTAATAGCACCAGTCCATATTAAAGCTATTATCGCTCCATTCACAATTACATAGGTGATTGGATTCATTAAAGCTGACATTTTTCCAACTAACATTGAAATTTTAGTCAAAGATTCATTATGTTCTTCAAATTGCTTAATTTCACTTTCTTCTTTATGAAATGCTCTTATAACTCTTACACCAGTTAAATTTTCTCTAGTTATACCAAGGACTTTATCAAGGCCTTCTTGTACCTTTGTGTAAAGCGGTATACTAATTTTCATAATTCCAAATACTACAATTGATAATAATGGAATGGTAGCCACAAAAATAAAAGCTGCCTTTATATTAATTGTAAAAGCCATAATCATCGCTCCAATTACTACAATAGGCGACCTCAAAAACAATCTAAGTACCATGTTGACACCAGATTGAACCTGGTTAATATCATTAGTCATTCGGGTAATCATAGTTGATGTACCAATAGTATCTATCTCAGTAAAGGATAGTGATTGTATGTGTGCAAACAAACTATGTCGAAGCTTCGTTCCAAAGCCAATTGCAGCCTTTGCAGAATAATACTGAGCTATAATAGAGCAAACAAGTCCTATAACACCAAGCAATATCATAACAAAGCACATTTGAAGCACGTAGTTTTTATCACTATTTTTAATACCATTATCAATAATGCTTGCCATTACTAATGGAATAAATAACTCAAATATAGCCTCCAGCATCTTAAATAATGGGGCTAAAATTGTTTCTTTCTTAAAATCTTTTAAATAAATGAGTAGTTTTTTCATTATGCACCTCTAATATATGATGTCTATTATAACAGTATAATACAATAAGTAAAATGGTACAACTAAAACTTGTGTATTAATAAACATAAAAGCTTAATTCATATTTCATGGACAAAAAATTTAGATATTTAGTAAAAAAATTCATTTTATAAACCAGTATAATATATTAACAATGTATATAAAAGTTAAAAAACGTTTAAAATATCTACAAAATATATTATAACACCATATAACAAAACCTATTAAATTAACGTAATCTTAACATTACTTTAATAAAGAAGCAACAATTGATTAATTTAATGATGTTATGATAAGTACATAATAAAACAGAAAACAAAGGAGATAATTAAAATGAAAAATATTAAAAGAATTATAACTTTAGCACTATCTTTAATGCTAATAGTATCAATGGTAGCTTGTACAAGCAATCCAGACAACAAAAATAATGATAACACCGGTAACAATAGTAACAATGGTAATGTTAATAACAATAATACGGATAATAACAAAGGTAATGACAATGATAAAACTCCTGTAGCTATAAAAGGAAGCGTAAATGCAGGTGGCTCAACTTCAGTAGAAAAAGCAGCTAAAGCGGCATTAGAAGAATTCGTTGCACTTAATCCAGAAGTTACATTCGAATATGACGCAACTGGTTCATCAGCAGGAATTAAAAACGTTAAGGACGGAACATACAAGCTAGGATTTTCTTCAAGAGAATTAAAGGAAGAAGAAACACAAGGTGTTGAATATAAAACAATCGCTCTTGATGGTATAGCATTGGTTGTAAATCCTAATAATAAAGTTGAAAATATAACATTAGAACAAATCAAAGGCATTTTCACAGGAGAAATTAAAAACTGGTCTGAACTTGGCGGCGTAGATGCTGAAATAGTTGTAGTATCAAGAGAAAATGGCTCTGGAACAAGAAGCGCATTTGAAGAAATAGCTAAAATAGGCGAATTGCTTACTGAAAAGGCTATAATAAAAAGCGGTAACGGTGAAGTTGCTTCATATGTTGCAGGTGAGCAAAATGCTATAGGATATACTTCATTTGTGACATTGGAATCTAACAAGGATAAAATAAAAGGACTTCAAGTAGAGTCAGTTAAGCCAGAAGTTGCTAATGTTCAAAACCAAACTTATAAATTATCAAGACCATTCATAATGATATATGACTCAAGTAAGATAAATGAAGCAGAAAAAGCATTTATAGATTTCTTGTTCACAGAAGAAGGTCAAGATATATTAGAAGAAGCAGGTGCAATAAAGTTAAAATAAGTAATTTGATAAACTCTCTCCAAGTTTTAAATAAATAAAAATTCAATTCTACAGTCGAAACATATGTTTACAACTGTAGAATTGAAAAGTAATATTAAACAATTACAAAAATAATGCTGAAGCATTATTTAGAAAGGAACAGATATAATGATAAAAAGTGAAAAATCAAAACAAGGCATCCTAGATAAATCATTTAATATATTGTTCTTAATAAGTGCTTGTATAGCAATAATAGCGGTACTTTCTATAGCGGTATTTATTTTTTTCAAGGGAAGTCAGCCTTTTATACATGGAAATGCAGAAGGAAATTATTCATTGTGGAAATTTCTAACAGGAACATATTGGAAGCCCTCAAATGGTGTATTCGGAATAGGATATATGATAGTTGCATCGATATTTGCAACAATAGGAGCTCTAGTTATTGGGGTTCCTATTAGTCTTTTAACCGCAATATTCATAGCTGAAATAGCACCTAAAAAGCTTGCAAGTATTGTAAGAACAATAATTGAACTATTAGCCAGCATACCGTCTGTTTTATACGGAGTATTTGGTTATGAAGTAATTGTCAAATTTGTAAGGACTATATCTCCATATAATGTCGGTGATTCACTTCTAAGCGTAATATTTATACTTTCAATTATGATACTTCCAACGATAGTTAGCATAAGCGAAAGTGCAATAAGAGCTGTACCAAGTGCATATAAGGAAGCTGCCTATGGATTGGGTGCAACTAAGACAGAGGTTATATTTAAGACAATACTTCCGGCAGGCAAGAGCGGAATTTTAGCAGCTGTAGTTTTAGGGGTAGGCAGAGCAATAGGTGAAACAATGGCTGTAATATTAGTTGCTGGAAATCCGGAAGGCAATATACCAAGAAGCATATTTGACCAGGTTAGACTTATAACTAACAACATTGTTCTCGAACAGGGATATGCCTCAGGCTTGCACGAAGAAATGCTTTTTTCAACAGGGATTGTATTATTTATGTTTATCATAATTGTAAATTTAGCATTAAATATAATTCGAAAGGGTGTTGTTAATGAATAGAAAAACTAAAGAATTAATATTAAAAGCTTTGATATATTTAGCTGGAGCTATTTCAGTAGCTATACTTTTATCTATTGTTGGATTTATATTTAAAAATGGTATTAAGTTAATTAACTTAAATTATTTAATAAGCGGAAATAATTCAGTTACTCAATATGTTTTAATTGATAGTAATGGCGAAACATATGTAAAGCCATCCAATTTATCAGAAAATTCAATGTTTGTAGAGAAGTACGGAATAGCAATATCTAATTCAAGTGAAAAAGAGACATCCTTTATTGTAGATTACATAGACAAAAATTCTCCATTTATAAAGGCGAAAAATACTTCTGATGTTCCTTATGGAGTAAAAGCAAAAGATGAAATTAAAAAAATAAATAAAACCAATACCAAGGATATAAGCTTAGATGAAGCAGTAAAGCTTTTAAATTCTGAAGACAGCTTAAAGCTAAGACTTACAAGACCTGGCGGAGGAATTTATCCTATGCTTATATCGACGCTTATGCTGATAGGACTTTCTCTTTTAATAGCAGTTCCAATCGGAGTATTTGCAGCGATTTACTTAGTTGAATACTCAAAGGAAGGAAGATTTTTAAGGATTATAAGATTTGCCACTGAAAGCTTATCGGGTATACCTTCAATTGTATACGGACTATTTGGAATGATATTTTTTGTAAAATTGTTGGGTTTTGGTCAATCGATGGTTTCAGGCAGCTTAACTCTAAGTATTATACTTCTTCCTACTATCATAAGAACTACAGAGGAAAGCTTAAAAACAGTTCCTCCGAGCTATAAAGAAGGCTCATTTGCACTTGGAGCAAACAGACTTCAAACCCTATGGAAAGTAATAGTACCAAATGCTTTATCAGGAATTTTGGTTTCAATAATCTTATCTATCGGAAGAATAGTAGGAGAATCAGCTGCACTTTTATTTACTGCCGGAACATTTGCAAAGATACCAAATGGATTTTTCGATTCCGGAGCGTCCTTGACTGTAAGGGCGTATATGGAGGTTAAGGAATATGCAAATATTGAAATGGCATGTGGAATAGGTATAATTCTTTTGATAATAGTGTTCGGGCTTAACTTAATAACGAAGTTTATAGTAGGAATGTCTAATAAAAATATTTAACGAAAGGAGAAAATTAATGGAAAAATTAAATGTAGAAAATTTAGATTTTTATTATGGAGATTTTAAAGCTCTGAAAAACATAAATATGGATATAAAAGAAAAAACTGTAACGGCATTTATAGGTCCAAGTGGCTGTGGAAAATCAACATTTTTAAGGACTATTAACAGAATGAATGATTTGATTGAAAACACTAAGGTTGATGGTATTATAAAATTAGATAATAAAAATATTTATAAAGAGATTGATGTTATAGCTCTAAGAAAAAGAGTAGGCATAGTATTTCAAAAGCCTAATCCCTTTCCTATGAGTGTATATGAAAATATTGTCTACGGTCCAAAACTACACGGTAAAAAGTCAAAGGCTGAGCTTGATGAGATAGTTGAAAAAAGCTTGATGGGAGCTGCACTTTGGGACGAGGTAAAAGATAGACTTAAAAAGAGTGCCTTAAGCTTATCTGGAGGACAACAGCAAAGGCTTTGTATCGCAAGAGCATTGGCAGTGGAGCCGGAGGTTTTGCTGATGGATGAGCCTACAAGCGCATTAGACCCGATTGCGACTGGTAAAATTGAGGACTTAATTTATGAGCTTAAAAAGGATTATACTATAATCATAGTAACTCACTCTATGTATCAAGCGGCAAGAATATCAGACAAAACAGCATTTTTTCTATCTGGAGAGATTATTGAATACGACAACACTAAGAAAATATTTTCTAATCCTTCAAATAAAAAAACAGAAGAATATGTTACAGGAAGATTTGGTTAATAAATATTAAAATTAGATTATAAGGAGGAAATCATGAGAGAAAAATATAGTAGAGAATTAAACAGATTAAATGAAGAAATATTAAATTACGGTTCTATGGCAGAAAAAATAATATCCATGGCTGTAGAATCCCTCCTCAAGCAAGACACAAAAATGGCACTAGAAGCAATTGCTTTTGAAGATGAAATGGATAAAAAGGCAGAAGAACTAGAAAATCAATGCTTAGATATATTAGCACTACAACAGCCGATGGCAAAGGATTTGAGAATTGTTGCATCGGTTATTAAGATTATTGCTGATATTGAGCGAATAGGTGACTTAAGTGAGAATATCGCAGAGGCAACTGTAAAGATAGGCAGTGAGGCATTTATAAAACCTCTTATCGATATACCAAAAATGGCTGACATTTGTCGTGATATGTTAAAAAAATCTTTAGAGTGCTATCTCAACGAGGATATATCCTTGGCATATAAGGTGTTTACAATGGATGATATAGTTGACACGATATTTAGAGATATTAGCACAGAAATTTTCTACTTGACAAATAAAAATATAAGCTTCATTCATCAAGGTATGCAGCTACTTTTAGTAGCTAGATTTTTAGAAAGAATTGCTGACCATATAACAAATATCTGCGAGGGAGTAAACTATATCGTTACAGGTAATAAAAAATTTAGTGTATAAAAAGTTGTACCTTATTGTTAAAAAGGTCTCTAAATTATATCTCATATTTTTATGAACCTTAATTTAGACAAGCAACAGAAAAAGAATAGCATTTAAAAAGTGCTGTTTGCTCAATACGAAACACTAAATAAAAGTGATGAATTTTTGGGATTTGCTGTACAAAATGGAATTATAGTTCAAAATATAATCGATAATGCTACAAGCGTGGCACAAAACTTTCGAGACTATATTGCAGATTCTTATGAAGCTTATGACGAGATGCTGGCTAAGCAGACTGTAGTTGCAGATGAGGTACGTAATCTAGCCGGAAAGTGTGCTGAGGCATCAGAGGAGCAATCTAA
>DCPV01000126.1 GCA_002323775.1 Firmicutes bacterium UBA1535
CCTATTGTCAGTTCTTTTACACCCTGTTTTCTAAAATATTCAAGTGCCCATTCGACCATGATTTTTCCATAGCCCCTTCCCTGATATCGTCTATCTACCAATAAAATAGCAAAATGATATTCATCCTTTTTCTTATTTGCTTTTAAAACCATAAGTCCTACAGGCTTATCACCCTCCATCTCTACAAAAAGCTTATGATCTTCCTGATAAGCAAATGTGTAAGCAATACTCTGCTTTGCATCACATACAAACTCATATTGATCTTTTGATATTTCAAGACTCATAACATCATACCAATTTTTCTTATTGTACGGAACTATGCGTGTATTTTTAGGATATGTAAAAAATGAATCTATTTCACTTCTCATTTCCTTTCGGAAATGCAACCATGTTCCAGCTATATTTTCAACTATGATATTTGCATTACTTAATTGCATATAGCACAGCTCAGCTTCTTTATTAAAATACATGGAAACTTCATTTCCAAGAAGATCAAATTCATCTACACATATAGTTCCATTTACAGATCTAAATCCAAGTCCAATATTTTCTTCATTAAAGCTAAGTGCTTTTTTCCAGCTCTTGCTTGACAATAGCTTTGTAGATGATGAAGATTTTTCATCAGATAAAACCATATCTTCATATAAAGCTAACATCAATTTCTCAATATCATCAGCTGTTGTTACAAACAAATCCGAGGCTGTATCATCTATTTTAGCTAAAACCAGCTCGTTATCTCTGAAGTTGAAATAGGTATTTGTATTTACATTTCTTCCTTTCTTTGTTTGAGACATATTTAGAGGCTCAAATATATATTTGAATTCAAAGTCCAAAAGATTCATCCCAGAAACTCGCTCTATAATTTCCTTGCAAAATACATTTTCAGTTGTTGAATAATAAGCTTTTTCTGCTTCAGGCTCAAATTCAAGTTTATCATCACCTATAAGTTTAAGCACTTCTTCAAATGAATAGCTTTTTGTATACATTCTCTTTTCTTCTACAGTACGATTTCTTTCTTCAAGAGAATTGTGCTTTTCATCATTATTTAATTCAAGCATTATTTTTCCGTAAAAATAATCACGAATACCTGATTCACCTAATATCAAATGCTTTATCTTAATTTTATGTTCATTGGCATATTCCGGTATATACTTATCAATCGTATCATTTAGATTTAATTTTTTCATATCTGACAGCATTAGTATAGATGCCGATAATAAAAATCGTGAAGCCCCTGTAAATAAATAAGTTGATTCTTCATTTATCTTCTCGCCTGTCTCACGGTTTGCCAATCCAAAAAAGTCCTTATAAATGCGTTCTTTCTTATGGTATATAGTAATCGCTCCGGAAATATCCCATTTTTCTCCTATTTTTCTAATATCTATTTTACGTTTTTCATTATTCATAATTTAATCACTCCAATTTCTTATATAATTTTTCAATGTTTTCTAACATTAATCCGTTCTTAATTCCTTCTAATTCTTCATATCCCCATTCCGGAAATATTTCCCTTTGGCATGCAAAGCAAAGTGCTACTAAACTTCCGGCTACTTCGTGCATAAGTTCTTCTTTTTTGTTGTATTGTCCATATCCCTTAAGAAAAGCATTTTTCGCATCTTCACTTAATTGTACAGTAACATTTTTTATGTCAGAAGCTATATATCCCTTTCCAAGCAAATTATAATCAAACATAAAAGCCCCATGCTCTTTTGATACAGCCATATTTGTGTAGTAAAAATCGTTGTATGTAAGTGTCTTTTCAGTTTTGTCTATCATTTCCCTCAAATAGCCTAGTTTTTCCTCGATAGCTTTCCACACTAAGCTATCAGATGTATTTGTTTTTTGCTTTATAATCTGGATATTATCAAATGTGATACAATCTGTTTCCATATACATTCCGTCACCGTTTAATTTTACATATTGCTTGCCTTTTTCATGTAAATTTTTGTACCATTTACCTAATGTAAAGCAAATATCCGGACTATTCATATCCTCTTTTTCTGCTAAACGCATATCAGAACTATGGCTTATATCATCCATGAGTATGGCTTTATCTGTATATGCAATCAAAGGGATAGTCAATACATTTAAGTCTTGGAGTATCAGATAATTTTTTATTTCTCTCCTGAATTCTCCGTTTTCAAAATATTTTAAAACGTACTTTTTGTCGCAGTCTTGTACCTTGTATAAATGGACTCCATCCTTTGAACGCAAATTAGCAATCTGGTCATAATTAATATTCATTTTGTTAAGTTGATTTTTTATTGTATCTATCATAACGTTTATACACTTCCATTCATTATGTCTTTTATCGTAGTCATAAAAATTATTTTCCTCTGCCCTTTTCATTACCACGCTTAAAATTGCCTGTTTCCTTAGCCATAATCAGTTGTTTTTCAAGAAAATCTGCATCTTCAATTTTTCTTATAAATTCTTCGCCTTTCTTTCCGCTAAGTGTAGTTACTTGTTTTCCACGCCAGGATATAAATACTTTTTTATCCTTTGTAATTTTATATGTAAAAACTTCATCATCTAAAATATTTCTTTTATCTACTATTTTATTTGATAACCTTAAAACTCCTGCACAATGCGATATTTGTGTAAATTCTACCTCTTTAAATGATTTTTCTATTTCATCAAATACTAAATAAAATTCCTCGTCATCCCAATTGTCTTCTCCACAATCTGATTTACATTTATCGTGCATTTTTCTTGTCTCAAAGGCTACATCACCAATTAAAATCATTCCCTTATTATTTAGTAGGTCTAAGAGTTTAGTTAAAAATTTAACCTTTTCAGTTTCATTTAAGTGATGTAGGGCATATGTACTTATGATAAAATCAAAGTTCTCATCCACTAGCTCATCGGGTATACCCTTTGAAAAATCATATTGAATTAACTTAGCCTCAGGCATTTTTTCTCTTGATATCTCTATCATTTTTTCAGAAAAGTCAATCCCCCAAATTTCATATCCATCATCATACAGTCTTTTTGTCAGAACACCTGTACCAAAGCCTATATCTAATATTTTAGCTTCGTTTTTTACACGAATTTGATTGTATATTGTATTTAAGACATCCCTATATCCAGCGAATGGGTAATCGTTATCTTGTTCGCTCAAATTAACACTCTTATCATAATCGTCCGACCATAAATCAAAACCTTTATTATCCAGCATAATTTCCTCGCTTTAATTTATCTGGAAACGTGCTTTCTGCTGTTGCAAAAAGCACGCTCCTAAATTATTTATTTTTATTATTTTATAGAATAGCAATTAAATGATATATATCCACTTTGATAGTCTCTTTTTATACTTTCAACTTTGTCTAAGTGTTCTTCTATTTGCTTCAAATCATATATTCTTTTATCTATTTTATCTGATTTTTTAAATAAACTTTTCATTATATCCCTCCTAGTATTTATCTTTCTTTTTAAGCTCAATTATTTTTTCATAAGTTATTTTATTGAACTTTTACTTTTGTTTGGGATATAAATACTTTATTACCCCAATCTTTCTTGTGTTTTTTCTTCTTCAAATTGTTTTGTGTAAAGGTCATAGTAATAACCTTTTTTCCTTAATAGTTCTTTGTGTTCTCCTCTTTCTATAATCTTACCCTCTTTAACTACGTGAATTATGTCTGCCTTTC
>DCPV01000086.1:0-2289 GCA_002323775.1 Firmicutes bacterium UBA1535
GCTACTAGATATCTTAAAAATAGATTGTAGTTGAACTATAAAAGTATATACTGAATTGTATAATTTATTCAAAATATATACCAATTTTTACTAAAAATACTCATAAACCCAAGTTTAAAGCTTGGGTTTATTTATTTTCATTATAGTCTTAACTTATCAAGAGATTATATATCTAAATTATTTATAAAATTGTTTATATCATTTCTTATATCATCAGGCATAGCTTGAGTTTGCTTTTCACAGATTTTTGATATGGCTTCCTTAGACAGCTTAGAGCCTATAAAGCCGGAACTAAAATCTTCAAACAATCCCGTATCCATAGCATCAGTATATACCTGCATATCAGTAATTATACCATTTTTTAATGATAATGCTATTTCTATCTCACCCCATGCAAATCTGTCTGAGAATGATATATCAAATTTAGGACTCTTGCCGTATACCCAATCCCAAGATGAATATTTATCTTGCAAATTCAATATATCTAAATTGTCGCTATCATATACCTTGTATTTTGATATGCTGCCATAGATGGTTTCAAAGCTTCTTTTTAGTGCATTTGCCAATCTGTAGATACTTATATCCTTGTCTATATCTGCAATATTTGTTACTCTTGATCTTACAGAATCAATGCCCTTTGATTCAATTTTTTTCTTTGAAGGATTTAGATATACAGATAGTTTCTCCAAATCGGAATTTACCAGCAATGTTCCATGATGGTAAGCCTTATTATCTTTAAAATAATATGCGTGACCAGAAAATTTTTTACCACCTATAAGCATGTCATTTCTTCCTGAAAATTCAGCATTTATGTTAAAATGCTTCAGTGCATTTTTCAGAACTGACAATTGCTTTTCCATATTGTAATTGCTCTTATACATAATAAAGGTGAAATTCAAATTTCCCAAATCATGATAAACAGCACCGCCTCCGGATAAACGCCTTGCAAGCTTTCCTCCGTTATTTTCTAGCTTTTCATAATCACACTCTTTCCAAGCATTTTGATTTCTGCCGATAACTACAGTATTATTATTCTGCCAAAGATAAAGTATAAGCTCATCGGGTTTTATCGTGTTAAATAGGTATTCTTCTAACGCTAAGTTATACCAAGGATTGTCATAACCAGATTCTATTAATATAGGTTTAATCATAGCTTTCTCCTCGGCAAAGCATGTATAGCTTGTTCTGATACTGCAAGCGAAGCCTCTTGAAAAGCCTCAGACAGAGTAGGATGTGCATGAATAGTTTCTTTTATATCATCTACTGTCAGACCATTTTGTATCGCTAAGGCTGCTTCATGTATTAAATCACTTGCACTTGGTCCAAGTATATGGACACCTATAAGTTTCTTGGTTTCACTATCAGCTAAAACCTTTATTAGCCCGTCTCCCTCACTGATAGTCTGAGCCTTACAGTTTGCGGCGAAATTAAACTTTCCTACAGAGTAGTCTATTTTTCTATTTTTAGCTTCTTCCTCCGTAAGCCCTACTGAGGATAGCTCAGGAAATGTGAAAACACAAGCCGGCACGCAGTCATAATTTACACTTGAATTTATTCCGTGCATATTTTCTACAGCAACCTTTCCCTCATCAGAAGCAAGGTGTGCAAGCATTTGACCGCCTATAACATCACCGATAGCGTATATGTTTGAAACGGAGCTTTCAAAGATATTGTTGACCTTAATTCCTTTGGAATCATATTCAATACCTGTTTTTTCAATACCCAATCCATCAATGTTTATACTTCTGCCTGTCGCCATTAAAACTAAATCGGCATTATATTCTATTAATTTACCGTTGTTGTCAGCAATCAATTTTAATTTATTATTGTCTGTCTGCTCGATTTTTTTGACAGCTGTGCTGGCATTTATTTTTATGTTCTTTTTCTTCAAATATATAGCCAGTCTTTTTACCATTTCTTCATCAAGCATAGGAAGTATTCTAGGAGCATATTCAACGACTGTCACATTAGCTCCAAATGAAGCAAATATTCCGGCAAATTCTATCCCTATAACTCCTCCGCCTATAATTACTATATCATTAGGAATATAATCAAGATTTAATGCTTCGTTGCTTGTTATAACATTAGGCAAATCAATACCCTCGATAGGTAGTTTTGATGCTTTTGAGCCAGTAGCTATAATAATCTTTTTTGCTGATATCGTGGATTTTGCACCCTCACCAGATACGTATTCAACTGTGTTTTTGTCAATAAAGCTTGCTTTTCCATACATAACTTCAATGTTAAAGCCTTTAAGCAGCTGTTCTACACCAGTTCTTAATCCATCTG
>DCPV01000086.1:2447-2716 GCA_002323775.1 Firmicutes bacterium UBA1535
TGAACTTTTTCCATGTTTACAGAGTATTCAGATATACTTATGCCAAAATCATCTGATTTTTTTATGGTATTTAGCACCTCTGCATTTTTATACAAAGCCTTGGTTGCTATACAGCCTCTGTTAAGGCATGTACCACCAACCTTATCTTCTTCTATCAGTGTAACATTATCACCTAATTGAGCGGCACGGATGGCTGCAACATAGCCACCCGGTCCTCCGCCTATAATCAATAAATCTTTATCCATATCTATGTCCATGCACCTATTGCA
>DCPV01000086.1:2833-5769 GCA_002323775.1 Firmicutes bacterium UBA1535
ATGTCCATGCACCTATTGCATAAACAGCCATGAAACATTTGTGCATGGACTCGGTGCATATCCTTTCTTTATTTTTCATTTCTTTCAACCTTATACCTGCTCTTTTTCGTATTTTAAGACAGGCTTTCTCGCTGCAAGAGCTTCATCAAGCCTTGAAATAACAGTATTGTGAGGAGCAGTTTTTACTATTTCAGGATTATCGATAACATCTTTAGCTATTTGTCTTAATACAGCTATAAATTCATCCAAAGTTTCCTTGCTTTCACATTCTGTCGGCTCTATCATTAATGCCTCCGGAACTATCAGTGGGAAATATATAGTAGGAGGATGATATCCAAAATCTAAAAGGCGTTTAGCAATATCTAATGTCGATACACCCTTTTCCTTTTGCCATTTTCCTGAAAATACACACTCGTGCATGCAGATTCTATCAAAAGGTAAGTAATATACGTCTTTTAATTTCTCAGCTATATAATTTGCATTTATAACTGCTGTTTCTGATGCTTCTCTAAGTCCTGCGGCTCCCATACTCAGTATATAGGTATATGCTCTGACTATAACACCGAAATTACTGTAGAAAGACCTTATCTTGCCGATAGACTGTGGTCTGTCGTAATCCAAAAAGAATTCAGTATCATTTTTGCACACTACAGGAGCGGGTAAAAATGGTATCAAATCTTTTTTTACTCCAACAGGTCCTGCACCCGGTCCGCCTCCTCCGTGAGGAGTGCTGAAAGTTTTATGAAGATTGAGATGCACGACATCAAAGCCCATATCTCCAGGTCTGGCAATTCCCATTATCGCATTTGCATTTGCACCGTCATAATACAACAGTCCTCCTGCTTTATGAACAATATCTGCAATTTCCAATATATTTACATCAAATAATCCAAGTGTGTTAGGATTTGTCAGCATAAGTCCGGCAATTTCATCACTCATGACACTTTTCAGATGCTCTAAGTCAACGCCACCTTGCTCATTTGATTTTATCTCTATTATGTCAAATCCAGCAACAGCACATGATGCAGGGTTTGTTCCGTGCGCTGAATCAGGTATTATAATTTTATTCCTTTTTGTCTCACCTCGGCTCATATGATAAGATTTTATTATCATAAGTCCTGTCATTTCTCCGTGAGATCCTGCGGCAGGCTGTAAAGTAAATTTGTCCATACCAGTTATTTCAGATAAGTACGTGTCAAGATTGTACATCAGCTCTAATGCTCCCTGTACACTGGCTTCAGGCTGATAAGGGTGAATTTTTGCAAATCCGTCAAATCTAGCAACTTGCTCGTTTATCTTTGGATTATACTTCATTGTACAGCTTCCCAGAGGATAAAAACCTGAATCTACGCCATGATTTCGTCTGGAAAGCTGAGTGAAATGACGCACAGCATCTAATTCGCTTACTTCCGGTAATTCAGCAGGATTTTTTCTGATATATCTGTCATCTAAAAGCTCATCTAAGGATATTTCAGGCACATCACATTCAGGAAGTGAATATGCTTTACGTCCGGGTTTGCTTATCTCAAATATCAATGCTTTTTCTTTTATCATACTAATCAACCGCCTTTCTTACCAATAAATCAATTTCTTCTTTTGAACGTTTTTCGGTAACAGCTACAAGCCAGCCATTATTTATTTCATCATAATCTTTCTCTATGGAATATCCGCCGATTATCTTATCATTAAACAATTTATCATTTAATGAATTTACAGCTTCCTCGCTTTTTACAACAAATTCCTTGAAAAATGGTGCAGTGAACACCTCTGTAAATTTTCCTGTATTAAGAAGCTCTTTATATGCGTAGTGTGATTTTTGAATACAAAGATTAGCGAGCTTTCTTAAACCTTCTTTACCCAAAACGGTTAAGTATATTGTAGCCATTAAAGCGTTAAGAGCATGATTAGAGCAAATATTTGAAGTAGCTTTTTCTCTCCTGATATGCTGCTCTCTTGTTTGCAATGTCAAAACAAAGCCTCTTTTTCCGTTTGAATCTACAGTTTGACCTGCTATTCTTCCTGGCATTTTTCTCATCAATTTTTCAGTTGTTGCGAAAAATCCCAAATAAGGTCCTCCATAGCTTATCGGAGTACCAAGAGCCTGAGCCTCACCGACAACTATATCTGCACCGAGCTTGCCGGGGCTTTCTAATATTGCAAGTGATATAGGGTCTGCACTTACTACTAACAGACTTTTATTATTATGCACTAATGCCTCTACAGATGCGATATCTTCAATAATTCCGAAGAAGTTAGGCGATTGTAAAAGCAGAGCAGCGGTATTATCATTTATTTTTGATTTTAAATCTTCAACGTCTATTTGACCGTTTTTATATCCAACCTCTACTATGCTTATATTTCTATATTTGCTGTATGTGTTTAAAATCTTTCTGCTTTCGGGATGAACGCTTTTAGCAATCAA
The DNA here is from genome assembly GCA_002323775.1 of Firmicutes bacterium UBA1535. GTDB lineage: Bacteria > Bacillota > Clostridia > Tissierellales > Sedimentibacteraceae > UBA1535. The sequence goes on from DCPV01000086.1 coordinate 5,256, forward strand.
TATTTCAGTTCGCTTTGTTGCTTCGCAAGCCATTATGGCAGCTTCTGTCAATGCAGTTGCACCGTCATACATTGAAGCATTTGAAACCTGCATTCCTGTCAGCTCGCAAATCATTGTTTGATACTCAAATATTGACTGCAATGTACCTTGGCTGATTTCTGGCTGATAAGGAGTATATGCGGTATAAAATTCCTGTCTTGATATAAGACTATCTATAACAGTCGGAATATAGTGGTCATATGCTCCTGCACCTAAAAAGCAGGTATAATTGTCAAGATTTTTATTTTTTTCTGATAAAGCCTTTAGGCTTTTAAGTAAATCAACTTCTGATATGTTATCAGGGATATTCAGGGCTTTCGTAAGATATACAGAATCAGGAATCGCCTTGAATAAATCACGTATATTATCTATGCCTATTTCCTTTAGCATTTCTGTTTTTTCGTGTTCTGTGTTAGCTATATATCTTGTCATTAAATCACCTTGTATAATGAAAATATAAGGAAATTCATTATAC
>DCPV01000176.1:0-819 GCA_002323775.1 Firmicutes bacterium UBA1535
TACTTATTTATTATATAAATTAAAGAAAAATACAGTTAATCCTGAACAGCATAGAGAAGCTCCTATTTGCAGCGGTATACACTGTCAGGTATATTATTCGAGGGACATGCTTTTAGAAAAATTTTCTCAGGATTGGTTCGACAAATATTGGGAAAAAATCGAAAATGCAGTTAATTCAACTAAGGGAGAGATTTTGAGTTATGATAATAAGGTGATAGAGCCATTGTTTCATTCAACAAGCGGAGGTAAAACTGAAAATTCGGAGGAGGTTTTTGGATCGTTCATGCCATATCTAAGAAGTGTTGAAAGTCCATATGAAGAAGCCTCGCCTAAGCTTAGTGCAAGTGTTTCTATACCTGTAGCAGAATTTATTAAAAAATTAAATGATGAGTATGGTTTGAATGATTTGACAGCAAAAAATCTTAAGAGCAAGATATCATTATTGGAAGTCAGCGAGGGTGGGAAAATAAAGTCATTAAAAATAGGCGATAAGGTTTTGACAGGCAGAGAAATTCGTTCATTGTATAATTTGAATTCGGCAAGTTTTAGATTTATACAGAGTAAAGACTCAATTGAGATTATAACGGCTGGATATGGACACGGAGTAGGTATGAGCCAATATGGAGCAAATGGGATGGCAGCTAAAGGCTACAGCTATGAAGATATTCTTAAACATTATTATACTGGAGTGGAAATATTGAAGATTAATTAAATGATAATTTGGCTTAGTGCGTCTGGTGAAAGCTTAGTAGAGTTTTTTTCTTCGACTTACACTATCGTGAAGCTTGGTTTAGCAAAATAAATAAAAAACGGTTACTG
>DCPV01000176.1:870-8728 GCA_002323775.1 Firmicutes bacterium UBA1535
ACGGTTACTGCTTCTTAACTCCCTTTACCTTGATTTTGTAAGGTAGGTAAAGCTCGTTATAGGCGTGATAACCGTTTTTTATTTTTGGACTTCGCTTGCAGATAAATTATTATATGTGATTGTCGAAATTTGACGAATGATAAATGTTGCAATTTGTCGGAATATGTAATATTATAGAAAAAGTTTTTAAGGGGGGATAATTTAATATGAGGGTATATAAACTTCTTTTTTGTATTGCTAACAATATTGACAACATTGTCGCAGGTCTAAATTCCTATGTCGAGGATAAAGATTACAAATTCCAAATTGAACACATAACAGATTATTCAGAGTTAATTTCATATAAAAATTTTGACTTGTTTGATTGTATTATCATACAAGAATTTTTTAATGCGGAAATTCCAATAACTATTGAATATCTGTGCAAATTTTTATCATTTCAAAATTTAAAAATTATATGTATTTTTGATGAATCAAAGCGTACAAGCTATGCTAATGAATTATATAAAAGAGGCTTATATAATTGCTTTTTTGGTGAAGATGCAACGCAGCTTTCTGTTGATAGTCTTATAAATATAATGTTAAACGGAAGAAACCCTGTAGATGCCAAAAGCTATTACGATATTAAGGATGAATATGAAAATACAATTGTCAGCAAATCTGTATTAGATGAACTTATCAATATATCAAAGCTGTATAAGGATGACGAGGAACTACTTATTGAAGAATTTAGTATTATAGTTGAAAAGCTCAATGATTTTGAAATAAGAAGCTTGATATTACAGCTTCCATCTAAACTTATTGATAGCTTTTTATGTATACCAAGGTTTTATAAGGAGTATCAAAAAGTAAAAGAAACTATTGCAAACACTGAGAAAAGCAAAAAACTAATTTCCTTAGATAATGTCAATAAGCTAGAGCTAAAGCTAATTCCTATAAATTCAAAAAATATTGGAGTAGTAAGTCTATCACAAGGTGCAGGAGCAAGCTTTTTCTGTATGAATTTTGCCAAGGCTTTATCTGAATTTATGAAGGTTTCAGTTATAGAAATGCCACTTTTAAAGCCATATATGTACTATTACCTTGGACTAAATGCTTTGTGTGCTGAGGAGCTTGTAGACTTCACATCATATGCACATTTAATAAATGAAAATAAAGCACTTAAAAATAACCATTATATTCATTCAAAAAATAATGATATTTACTGGATAATTTCAGATGCTTCAAAATATCAAATTGATGATTGGGATTTTACTAAGATGATGAGGCTTCTATATATGCCAAAACCTTCATCGATGAATGTAGTAGACTTGGGAGACAAGCTATTCGATTCAAGTGTTAGCAGCATAATTGAACAGTTTTATATGATTATTGTTATTATAGACCCTATGATACCAAATGTTTTAAACAGTTTTGAATATTTAGAAAAAATAAAAAACTTAGAGGAGGAAAAAGCTATAAATATTGAATATGTTGTAAATAAATACAGCAAGGGTGTAAATAGCAATGATTTGATTAATTTTTTAGATGTTAAGCCTTTTATGTATTTGCCATACATTAATTCAAAAAATATTTACAAAGCTGTGTATGACGCAGACATACCTTATAACAACATAGAGGTAAGGACAGAACTATTTCCTGAATTTGATAAGTTGTTAAAAAGAATAGTTCCAAAAGAGATTTATGGACAAAAGTCAAATAAAAATATATTTAAAAAATTAAAATTTAAGCTTTAAAAAATAGGATAAGCTTTAATAGAAAATAACAAAGTACAAAAAATTAATTGGAGGATTTTTATTTAATGAGGAAATTTTTTAAAAAACACAAGCGTTTGGTAGGAATTGTACTGCTTACATTAGCATTAGGCTTTTTTGCGTTTTGGGAGCTAATAGGCAGAGAAGAACTTTTGTATTCAAATGTAGTTGTGCTTAAAGAGGACGTGTTTAAAGGAGTAGAAATAACACATGATATGCTGCAGTATGTAAAAATTGATTCTCAAGGAGTGATTAAGGATTGTATAACAAATCCTGATGATATTGTAGGTTTAGAATCAAAGCATTACATCCCTGCCGGAACGCAATTAGTATCAAATTATTTTGATTTATCATCTCTGGTTTTAAAGGATGACGAGAAGATAATGAGATTGCCTGATGGATGGATACATTCTTTTCCAGAAACATTGCGAAGAAAAGATGAGGTATATATTTATGCTATAGAGCCTCTTAGAGATAATATTAATGATAGCTTTAAGAGTGATATTAGTGCTTCAAATATGAATAATTGGATAGAAGCAAATGTAAATAGAGATAATTCAAATAGTAAAGTTAATGAGCAGAAAAAAACATATCTTCTAACAACAACAGTTGCTTATGTAAAGGATAACTCTAACAGGGAAGTAAACAGTTTAGATGATGATAGACTTGTTGGTTCGTCCGTGATAAGTAATGTAGAACTTGTCATAACAGAAAAACAGTTTGAAATGCTAAGAGTTTATGCACAAGATGGCTATACATTCGTACTGATGTACACTAAATAGATTTATGGAGGTATATAATAATGAAATTACATGTAATTAGCAATGATTTAGAGCTAATAGATGAATTAAAAAATATTGTCGGAATTCAGGTAAAATCAATAGATAAAAAAGACTTAAATGATAGTGAAGCGGATGTATTGGTAGTAAGCAATGAAATAATAGATATAAAAATGCTTTTATCTACTAAATCAACAGAAGCTAAGACATTTTATTTATCAAAATTTAAAGATAATGAAGCGTTATTAAGCTTAGATAGCAAGCTGTTGTCACTAAAAAATATAGTTATTGTTCCACCAAAAAGAACAATTAAGCAAATACAAGAATTTATTCTTAGTAACATTTATAAGGTGGAAACTGAAAACAATGTATTTACATTCTTTGGTGCAGATAGCAAGGTTGGAGTTACTAGCATAGCACAATTAGTAGCTTCAAACATTGCTAAAAGAAACAAGGATAAAGCAGTGCTTTTATTATTTTTAGACGGACAAACTGGCTTTGATTGGGTTGAGGATAAAAGAAGTATAAGCACTTGTTTAGCAGATATTCAAGTTGCTTTAAAAAATAATTTCCTGGATAGCAATAGTTTGAGAGAAAATTGTCTAAGAATATTTCCTAATTTATATTTATTAAAAGGTGAGATAAGGATAGATGAGAATGTCTGCTATAACGAGCATGAGATAAATTCGTTGATTAACATATGCAGAGAAGCTTTTGATTTTGTTATTATAGATGCTGGAAATACAATGAATTTATCTCTGAGAATGACCTATTCAGCTTTAATAAATAGCGGTAGTAATAATATGCTGGTGACAGACCAGTTGCTGAAATCATATGAGATGTATAAAAAAGGCAGATTGCAGGTTTTAGATGATTTGAAAATTGATAAGTTCAGCGTGTTAATTTTAAACAAATACATGCAAAACAACTCAGTATTTAAAAAGGAGGAAATTGTCAGCAACTATGACATGGCAGTTCTTACAATGCTTCCATATTTAGACTATTACTATCAAGCAGCGGCTGATAAAAATTTATCCTTATTTGAAAATGATAAGTCCTACTTAGACGGTATTTTAACAATAGTTAAATTGATAGAATCTAAGCGAGGGATAATCAAGGAAGAAAAGAAAAAGTCATGGTTTAATATTTTAAGAAGAATTGGAGTAAAGGCTAATATATAGCTTAGATTATTTTAATTTATATTAGATTTGAATGTTAGGAAGGTGATGTTATGACAGAAGCAAGTGAAATTATGCAAAAAATCAATATAGATACTACGATGCGAACAAATAGAACGAAATACTATTTAAGAGATTTACTAGATGAAGTTAAAAGCAGTAGAAAAATTGACAATAGCAAAAAAACTGTTGCATATATCAAAAAAGATAGAGATAGATTTTCTGTTCTGTGTGATGAAGTTAAATTTTATTTTACAAATATGAAAATAGGTGTAGATGATTTAGAAAGGCAAAAAAAAGCTATAATAGGCTATCCAGAGGAAGTAGCATATTATAAGGATAGAATAAAAGAATATTTAAAGTCAAATAATTTGTTAAAAGAGGAGTACCCAGCATGGTATTCAAACTTAGAAAATGCGGTTTTCCACGAGCTGTTTGGATTAGCGGGCATAGCAGAGTGGTATGAAGCAAAAACAGATGCGCTCAAATTTTCATCATCTGCAAAGATAATAGGTGAAAATATATACTTCATGTTAAATGGTGTAATGACATTAATGCCACAGAAAATAAGCTCAGATAGAAGGGATCAGCTAAGGAGAGCATTATTATCAAACGACCACAGAGTAAGACTTGATAATGATGTTCCGGATATTGAGATGTTTTCGGGTGAGCGTATAAAAATATTCAATGAAAATGTAACGAGGAAAAATAGTGATTGTATAATTTTCAGGAAATTTCCCGTCAGAGATTACTCGTTTGAACAGCAAATAACACTTGGAACTTATCCAAAGGATATTCTAAATTTTTGCAAGGCTATGGCTAAGATAGGCTTTAATATGGCATTTACAGGAGCAGTAAGGACAAGTAAGACAACACAGTTAGCAACGTGGCTAAGTTATGAAGACCCAAGTAAGGAGGGGATTATAATTGAAACAAGAGCAGAAATTCCTTTTAAGGAAATATTGCCTACAGCCCCGATATTGCCCTTATTAATAGATAATGATGAAAAGCTAGAGCATGTAAGAGCTTCGATAATGCGTTCAGATGCTGATTGGATAATATGTGCAGAGGCTCGTTCCGGAACAATGTTCGAAATAGCATTAAAGGGTGCAAGTGTAGGAACAAGAAGATGTAAATTTACTGCTCATTTTAATACTCCTTTCGATTTCCCTTATGAGTTCGCAAAAGAAATAGTGAGAGTATATGGAGGAAATGTAAATGATGAAGCGATAAATGTTGCAAAAGCATATACAATAAATCTACACTTTATCAATTATCCGAACAATATCTCTAAAAAGAGATTAGAGGGAATTTATGTATTTGAGTATAGAGCTGATACATATGAAATTTATATTCATACAATATGTAAATATGATGTATTGAATGATTATTGGTCCTTTAACTATAAAATTACAGATGATATGGAGCGGATAGGTAAGGAGGAGAACTATGAAGCTTTCAAAGAAATGTGTGCTGAGTTAGAAATGTTAGCTGAAAAATATCCAATGGATAAGAATTCGGCTAAATCGCTTAGACCGTTTTATAGCAGGAGTGGAGGGAATAAATGAAAAATTTTATATTTATAATAAATATTTTGATATATTTCATAATTATATTTTCGATATATATAGTATTTCAAAAAGGTATAGAAGAAAGTTTTAAAAGATTTTTTCGTTTTACTAATAGAAGAAAAAAGAAAGCCCCATTATATGAATATATCAGAAAGGTTATCATATCAATATATGACGTGTTTGATGAAAGAGAATTGGAAACAAAAATTTTTAACTTCTATTCTAAGACGATATCAATATTTGCGGTTGTATTCATAGTGTTTTTAAGGTATAGCCTTATGGGAAAATCTACGCTGCAAGCAATATCATCATCTTTGTTAATAGCTATAGTATGCTCATTAATTCCCTATGGAATTTTATTAAATAGATTATTGATGACGCAAAGTGATAGCAGTAGAGATGCAACAATAATTGTGACAACACTGCTTAATCAATATAGGATATATAACTTCAATATGGTATCAGCTATAGACGCCACGATATTAGCCCTGGATGAGAGTGTTATAACAAGAAGATATATAATGAGATTGTCAATGAGAATAAAGGAATATCGTTCAGAAGCAGAGCTAATAAAAATACTAGATGAATTTTCATTCGCAGTTAATACTAATTGGATTAGAATGCTATCAGATGCAATATTTTTCGGGATTAACTCAAAAATAGATGTAACACTTAGTTTAAACGGTATAGTCAAGCAAATTAAGCTGATAGATGATATTCAAAGCACAGGGAAAAGGCTTAATAACGAAGGCTTTGCAATGGCTAAATATCTAGCTCCTATTATGTTTATAATTATGCTGTGGGTAAGTATAAAAATGATGGGAATGAAAATAGATGAGATATTATTCAAACAAATAAATGGACAAGGCTTAATATTTCTATATTTGATGATAGGATTAGGATTAGCAAGCTATGTAGTTGAATATCTGTATAAACATAGAAAATTTGATTTTTAGGTGGTGAGGAGTTGATAAGATTAAGCATAAATCCATATGTGTTATTTGCATTTATGATATTTACTATCTTAGTATTTGAGGGAGTATACTTAATATTTTTCAAAGATAGTGATAGAAAAGATAGAAGATTTACACTTTCAAATCTAAGATTCGATATAAGTAAAAGAATAGATAATTCATCAATAGATGCTGAATTTGAAAGAAATGGATTAAAGGTATCATTTAAAAAATATTTTAAAAGCTATCAAATAATTAGGTACATAGCTATCGCAGCAATGGTAGTATATTTAATTCTAAAAGCGATATTTTCATCTATTACAACAATTAATATTGTAATAGTTTTTACCTTAATAGTATTGTCAACACCAATATTAAAATTTAGAAAAAGATGGACAGTATTTGGTCAAATAATGAGGATATTAGATAAGGATTTAAAGAAAAAGCAGGATATGGAGCTATCAAGTATTGTTATACAGCTGCAAAACATAGCGGTATCTCAGGAAAAAGCACCGACAAATTTAAGTAGTATGCTGCTTAGAATAGTAGGATTTTGCAGCTACACAAAAGCAGGTTTTGTAAAGATGATATCGCTAATAGACCAAGATAGAGAAGATGAAGCAAAACAAGCCTTTATAAATGAAGTAGATACGATACTCGGAAGGGATTTAGCACATATATTAATACAGCTGGACAAGCTTAATCCTGCAAAGGTCGTAGAGCAGCTAAATCTGCTTGAGGAAAGAATTAGAAACGAAAATTTAACAATAAAGAACAGAAAAGAGGAATTTCATTCTAATTTGATTTATATGATACCAGTTGTATTATGCTTCGTAATACTATTAAATTTTGTAGTGATGATGTTAAATTCAGCAATGGAGTTTAGTATGGTATTTTAATATTTTTACTAAAAAATAAATTTTAAATTTATTTTAAAATCTTATAAATAAAAATTAAAGGAGGAAGTGGTAAAGGTATAACCACTAGAGAAAAATGAAAAAAATTATAATAATTTTAGGAACAATTCTGTTAGGAGTATGGATAGTTTCAAGCCTGATTATGTCAGATACTGGTATGAAAGGTAAGGCTCAGAGTATTCAGAACAAGGGCAATCAAAAAATTGAAGAAATGATTACAAATAATCCATAATGTTGAGTTAGGGTATTGCTATGAAAAAACTAATTCTAATACTAGGTGGAATTTTGCTAGGATGCTTCATATTTGGACTGCTCTTGAATGATGATTCAAGCATAAAGAGTTCGGTTAAAAAAGTTATGCAATATGAAATAGACCAGTATAAGCAAATTCCTTGAAAAAGTGTTGTGTAACAAGTTGATGAATTGTAAAGGAGGGCAGAGTAGCCTATAATCTAAGTTATGCAAATTTTGATGTTAATATAGTAATGAGCAATCATTGGCTGATAGCAAAATTATAAATTATAGGCTCTCTAAAGTTTTAATATGAAGCAATTAATTGTAACAGTTGCAGTTTTTATATTATTAATGGCTGTTATCATACAAATACCATTAGAAATGCTTAACTACGAAAGAAGACAAGCGGTGATGTTTTATGTAAACAATGCCAAAGAAAAGGCAAAGCAAGAGGGCTGTTATACAGAAGCAA
>DCPV01000176.1:8873-13209 GCA_002323775.1 Firmicutes bacterium UBA1535
ACAGAAGCAATATTAAACCAGTTAAAAAAAGACATAAACGAAAATAAAAAACTTGGAATAACAATAACAGATAAGGACATTGAAGCTACAAGAGAGAATGACATCAAGTATAGGCTGGATAAATTTAAGGAGGCTGAATTGATAAAATTAAAAATTAGAATTCCTATAGATAAAATTATTGCAGCGGCCTCATTTTTTGGACTAGATGATTCAAAAAGATATTATATTATTGAAATAGTAACAACATCTGAAAAATTGAAATGAAAGGCTAGAAATAAAATGAAAGCTTTTATAACGGGAATAGCAGTTTTGATTATATTAATACTTTTAATTACTTTTTGGCAGGATCATTTAAGCTACAGATTGCAGGCAGAACTGCTGAAACACTGTGCTGATGAGGCTTCAGCTTCTGCAATGCTATACTATGATAACTATTATAACGATGATACCGAAAATCCAATTAAAATAGGCAAGAATTTTGGAGAAGTAGTTTTCAATGAATCAGAGGGGATAGAAGCTATAGAGCATATATTAAAAAACTGGCTCAAGCTTGAAGGAAAGGGCAATCTTATACCTAAAGCTGATAGCTATTATAAGGACGAAATTAATTATACAGCGTACTTTTTTAATGAGGTTTTGGACAATAGTTCCAAGGAGATTTTTAACTGTAGCGTATATAAAAATGGTAAAAAAATAGATGAAGAATGTTTTAAAACTAATAATCGCTCTTATCTGTATAAGGATAGCAAATTAAACTATGAAAAACTAATAACGAGTGCGAATGTAATAGTAACGATAAATGCAGGTAAAGCAAGCTTTAGACTATCGTTCATAAAAGAGCCGATATTAATAAGGTCTTCAGGCTATGATTATGAATATTAAATAATTTATTAATAGAAAAATAAAAGGAGAATAACAAACAAATGACTAAAAGACAAAAAATGGATAAAGAACAAGGCTTAGTTAAAAAATCAGAGAGTAGTGAGGACATAGATATGATTAAGAAAGAACTGGCAGAATATCGAGCGAAAGAAGAAAAAGAAAAAACAATATCAGATATATTATTAGAATCACACAATTTTTTCAATGATCTTGATTCAGTTTTAGAAACAATAGTATCAGATTTAAGAAAAGCTCCGAAAAAATGCTAGAGATTGTTAAGTGAAATAGTCTCAATACTGCGGACGCTATATTTGGTATAAACTACCTGTTTTAAAAAATATTGTATTATAAACCTTGACGCACATACAGAATGATAGTACAATTAATTGTTCAATAAATTGTACAATTGGACAATAAATATTAGAAAAGGATAGGTGTTTTTATGTTAGCAACGAATTATAGTACAATCCGCAGTAATTTAAAAGAGTATTGTGACAAAGCGACGGACGATTATGAGACAATAATTGTTACAAGAAAGGATGAGAAAAATGTGGTTATTATAAGTTTAGAGAAATACAATGAAATTATAAAAGCTTTGAGAAATTCTGAACATTTGGATTTATTCTCTTAAGGCACATTATAAAGGTCAATAAATAACAGAAAAAACATTTTAACTTGAAATAAAAATATAACAAGGAAGGGTACATAATATGAAAAAAATAATAAGCTTAATTTTAGTTTTAACAATGATTTTTACGAGTTTTATAAGTGTAAATAAGGTATATGCCAACACTATATTTAGTGATGTAAAATCAAATGATTGGTTTTACAAAGACATTGAGGTAATGGTTAGTCTTGGTATAATTAATGGTTATACTGATGGGACTTTCAAACCACAGGGAGCAGTTACTGTTGATGAATTTATCAAGATGGTTATTATAGGTCTTGGGTATGATGCAAAGCCTACTGATAGTAGTTATTGGGCAGACGGTTTTATACAAAGAGCAGAGGAATTAAAGATAGTTGATAGAAGCTTTATAAACGATTATAGATTAAGATTAACTAGAGAACAGGCTGCTAAAATTGTAGCTAATGCTTTATCGCTTAAAGAAACAAGACCTCTTGACTTGTATTATGAACACGTTAAGCCACTTATCAAGGACTTTTATACAGTTCAAGATAAATACAAAGAAGACACAGTTGATTGTTATGTTTGGGGAATTATGCAAGGAGATAATTTAAAGCTTGTAAATCCACAAAAGAGTATAACAAGAGCTGAAACTACAGCAGTAATATTAAGAATGATAGACAAAGATAGAAGAATAGAATTTACACTTGATGGAGTTAAGAGTATTGAAATGGAGACAGTTGAAGCACAACCAGGACTTTTAATAGCTCCTAAGTATAAGGGTGTAGTTTTAAATGAAATGGTTGACTTGGTGGAAGCTGTGAAAGCTGTCGAAGGTGAAACTCTTGGGGTAGAGCAATATGCTATAAATCCATATACTAATGGTTTTGGAATTGCTGGTTATGAAAATCAAAGAAAATTTGATGAATGGAATGATTTAGGTGTTCGTAGAAGAAATGGTGAAATAAATGCTGAAAATATTCAAGAAGAAATAATGAAAGTTTTATATCACAAAGATTGGGAACTTACAGTTAGCACAATTGAATTTCATCATAGCAAAACACCATATACTTTGACTATTTGGAATCGAGCAGCAAGTCTTGATGATAAAAAATACAATTCATATAATTCAAAATATGACTATAATATGGCATATTACAAAAAAAACTTTGAAGCTATGTTCAAGGTATGGTTTGAAGATGAATTTGATAAGGCTTGGAAAATTTTTGATAAAGCTTTGAAAGATACATCAGCAACTGGTGGAAGTGAAGAAGTAGTTATAAATGAACGTAATTTTACTATTGTTTATGATAATAATGGCTTAAGATTAATAGTATCATTAAAATTAAAATAGATTGGAGTATAAATATAAATGAGGAATAAAGTAACAAGGGTTTTAGCACTCTTACTATTCTTTTTCATTTCAGCAAGTGAATTTAATGTTTTTTATTCTACTGAAAATTTTGATTTTGCTAATGAATACACAAAACTACCAGCAGGTGTTTTATGGAAAGATAAGAGTGGATTAAGACTTAATTTAACTTTGTATAAAGAAAAAGGATTTATAGTCTATGGTGATTATACAACAATTAAAAATAATGATTTTAAGGTTGTAGCTAATGGATATTATACAAAGAATGGTGTAAAAGGTGAATATAGATATCATGGCTATACAGCAGGTGGTAGTATGTATTCTAATACTGATTTCCCTGATGATATGGCTATGACTAGAGCTGAAAATACTTATAGATATATATATAGAATTTGGGAAGATATCCCAACTAATAAATATTATAATGCCAATCGCTTGAAATATCCGTCAGATATTACTTATTTAGCAACTTCTGATAATAACATTATAGACCCAATCATTAAAAATGATTTCCGCACAAGAATAAATGCAGCAGCTCCATATACTTTAATAAATCCTCTAAATGGTGATGGCAAATTCTACAACTATGCAAACATTCAAACTATGCCAACATGGTACAATAGCGGTGACTTTAGAATGGACCACTTGGGAAGTGATAATAAACTTTGGTATATGGATAATTCTTTAGGCAGAGATAAAATTGAAAAGAAGCATAAACCCGTAGAGGCTGAATTTATAGGTACGCCAATATTTTATGGAATAGAAAATATCTTAAAACAAGGTACAGTAAAGGTAGAAGTAGAACTCTCAGGATTTTTAAATGACGCAGATTTATTCGATGGAGTAGATAAAAACATAAAAGAAACTGACGAGCTTCTAAGAAAGCACTATTATTATAACAGACAAGATATAGACCATTGGGAATTATCAGTAAAAGACAAACTTACTAACAAATGGCAAAAGATAATATTAAATAATAAAAATGTATCTGTACAAAGTAAATTTACAATAGAAATACCATATTCTGCTTATTCAAGTGTGTTAGAAAAAGATAAGGATGGCAAAATAACAACAGCTAAAATAAAAGTTGATTTTGAAGGTATAGCAAGAGTTGTATATAAACAAACAAAAGAGAATGGTGAACATATATACAATGAAGGTAAAGCTTCAACTATAGGTAATGATGGAACAGGATCAGAAGATAAAGATAAAAAAGGAACAATCTTTATTCCTAAAATTCCAGAGCCTGAGAGTGGCGATGAATCACCTATCTATCCAGAGCTTGAAGAGCCGTTCTATATGCTTGATACAGAAAAATTCAAGCTTTATGATAGGACAGATACAACCAATGTCATGGATAGGTGGATGTTATTTGATGGGGTGCAGCTCTCTGATGAAGACGAGGAAAAAATGTTAAATGGTGAATGGTTATTCCCTTTAACTGGTGAGCATGA
>DCPV01000176.1:13544-13852 GCA_002323775.1 Firmicutes bacterium UBA1535
TAGACTGCATACTGCATATAACAATATCACAAGTGGCAATCCTAAGTATGTAAGGGATAGAAGTACATACGAAACGTTATTGTTTGATATCAGAGGTCAAGAAATATACACAGGAACTAAAACAGATAAAAAGATAGAATTTATCTCAAAACTTCCTTATGAAGATATTGAGATTGATTTACAAGTTGAATGTAAAGTTAATCCAAAGTATATCGAAAGAGACGATATACCAGTAGGCTACCATATAAGTAATTTCTACACATACAAAATGCACGTGCAAGAAGATCATAATCCCGATATCTATTGTG
>DCPV01000266.1 GCA_002323775.1 Firmicutes bacterium UBA1535
ATGATATTAATTAATATCATTAGACAATATTTATTATATTATGTATGATATATTTAAAATATACAAAGTAAAAATTCAAACGTTATTTATTATAACATATAATCATAGAATTTGCTTATTGCTTTTATAAATAATTAATACAATTTAAACAAAAGAAAGGAAAATAAGTTGAAAAATGACGATAAATCAAGATATATTAAATTATGATGAGCTAAAAGATTATTTGAATACAGAATTTATTGGAAGAAATATAATTCATTTTGACGAGCTAAATTCAACGAATACTTATGCAAAAAGTATTGCAAGTGATTTAGACAAAGAGGGGCAGGTTGTGATAACCGAAAAGCAGCTAAGTGGACGAGGAAGACTTGGCAGACAATGGGTATCTCAAAATAACAAAGGTATATGGATGAGCATAATTTTAAAGCCCCAAATTAATATTGCAGATATTTCTAAAATTACTCAAGTTGCAGCAGCTGCAATTAATTTAGGACTTTCATCTCACAGTGTAAAAACAGAAATAAAATGGCCAAATGATATAATTCTAAACAACAAAAAAATCTGTGGAATTTTAGTTGAAATGAATTCTGAAAAAAATATAAGCACTGACATATCTGAAGCTGTTAAAATTAACTATGTTGTAGTTGGTATAGGAATAAACGTAAACAACGATATAGAGGATTTTCCCAAAGAATTAAGAGAAACAGCAACATCAATAAAAATTGAAACAAATAAGGAATTTAAAAGAAATACCCTAGTCGCAGAAGTTTTAAATAATTTTGAAAAGCTCTATATAGCCCTAAAAAACAATAATTTTTCAAAGTCCTTAGATATATGCAGAAAAAATTCATATGTTATAGGAAAAGAAATAAATCTAATAAAAAATCAAGAAGTAAAAGAAGCAACAGCACTAAACATAAATGACGAGGGAGAGCTTGTCGTAATGTATAAAGATGGAAAAGTAGACAATATAATCTCTGGAGAGATATCAGTAAGAATAAGAAAAAATAAATAATAGGTCTTGTATACTATAATTTATAGTGCTATAATGTAAATGCTGTTTATTATTAAATAAAAATTTAAAAACGATTTAGTCTAAACCCCCTGTGATTTTTGTAGATTTTGAGCTTTAATGTAAGTTAATTTTGAAGTCTATTTGTAGTCTTATTTTATAAGATGATAATATCACACGGGGTATTAGAATTAAATCAATCACAAAAGGTAAAAATATAAAAAATAAAGAAACAATATGCACTGAGTGTATATGTGAGATGTTTAGTCTTTCATTTTTGAGAGAGATTGTTCAAAGGTGTAACTACAAAAAAATAACTAGTACAATAGAGAGTCAATGAAAATTAGAGGTAATTACCATTGATAAGGAGGAAAAAATGTATAAAATAAAAAAGGCAGAATTTCTAAATGACATAACCTATTTAATGGAAGTAGAAGCTGAACACATAGCAAAATCCTGCCAACCTGGTCAATTTTTGATAGTTAAAATTGATGAAAAGGGTGAAAGAGTACCATTAACTATATGTGATTATGACCGTGAGGCAGGAACAGTAACAATAGTTTTCCAAATTTTAGGTTCTTCAACAAAAAGAATGGCTGAATTAAAAGCTGGAGACTATTTCAGAGATTTCGTTGGACCTCTGGGTGTTCCATCAGAATTCGTAAATGAAGATATAAATGAATTAAAACACAAAAAAATATTGTTTGTTGCCGGAGGGGTTGGAACTGCACCAGTTTATCCTCAGGTAAAATGGATGCACGAGCATGGTGTAGCTGCTGATGTAATTGTCGGAGCAAGAAACAAGGATATATTGATACTCGAAGATCAGATGAGATCTGTTGCAGGTAATTTGTATATAACTACTGATGATGGCTCTTATGAAAGAAAAGGGCTTGTTACAGATGTAATAAAAGACTTAGTTTTAAACCAAGGAAAGAAATATGATGTTGTAGTTGCCATAGGCCCTATGATAATGATGAAATTCGTTTGTATGACTACAAAAGAATTAGGAATTAAAACTATAGTAAGCTTAAACCCTATAATGGTTGATGGAACAGGAATGTGCGGTGCTTGCCGTGTATCTATAGGCGGAGAAATAAAATTTGCCTGTGTTGATGGACCGGAGTTTGACGGACATTTAGTTAATTTCGACGAAGCAATGAAAAGACAACAAATGTATAAATCAGAAGAAGGAAGAGCGGCTTTAGAAAAAGCAGAGGGTGACACTCATCATCACGGAGCATGTGAAGTAAATGCTCATGATGAAAAGAGAGATATGTTTAAAAGAGTTCCGGTAAGAGAGCAGGACCCTAAAGTAAGAGCAACTAACTTTGAAGAAGTTTGCTATGGATATGATTTGAAAGAGGCTATGGAAGAATCTGAAAGATGCCTTAACTGTAAAAATGCAAAGTGTATTCAAGGATGTCCAGTTTCTATCAATATTCCGGCATTTATTACAAATGTAAAAAATAACGATATTAAATCTGCTTTTGATGTTATCAATGAATCATCCTCCTTGCCTGCTGTTTGCGGACGTGTTTGTCCTCAAGAATCACAATGCGAGAAGAACTGTATAAGAGGAATAAAAGGAGATTCAGTTTCTATAGGAAAACTTGAAAGATTTGTTGCTGATTGGGCAAGAGAAAATAACATAAGCCCTGTTAAGCCTGAAAAAACAAATGGTAAAAAGGTTGCTGTCATAGGAGCAGGACCTGCCGGACTGACATGTGCAGGAGATTTAGCAAAGCTTGGCTATGAGGTTACAAGATTAGAAGCTTTACATGAGCCGGGTGGAGTATTGGTATATGGAATTCCAGAATTCCGTTTACCAAAAGAAAAGGTAGTTAACGCAGAAATCGAGAATGTTAAAAAACTAGGCGTTAAAATAGAAACAAACGTAATAATTGGTAAAACTGTAACAATTGACCAATTGGAGAAAGACGGATTTCTAGCGGTATTCATAGGCTCTGGAGCAGGACTTCCTAATTTTATGGGTATACCTGGAGAAAATGCAAATGGAGTATTTTCAGCTAATGAATACCTAACAAGAAGTAATTTGATGAAAGCATTTAGACAAGATTACGATACACCGATATTCAAAAGCAAAAAGCTTGCTGTTGTTGGCGGAGGCAATGTTGCTATGGACGCTGCAAGAACAGCAAAAAGACTTGGAGCTGAGGTTTATGTAATCTACAGAAGAAGCGAGAAGGAATTGCCTGCAAGACTTGAGGAGGTACATCACGCTAAGGAAGAAGGAATTATATTTGAAGTCTTAACTAATCCTACAGAGATTTTAGTAGATGAAAAAGGATGGGTAAGAGCTATCAAATGTGTAAGAATGGAGCTTGGCGAGCCAGATGCTTCAGGAAGAAGAAAACCAATTGAAGTACCAAATTCAGAATTTGAAATTGAAGTTGATTCTGTTGTAATGGCACTCGGAACATCACCAAATCCACTTATTTCTTCTACTACAGAGGGTCTTGAACTCAATAAGCACAAGTGCTTGATAGTACAAGAAAGCGGTCAAACGACAAGAGAAGGTGTTTTTGCCGGCGGAGACGCTGTAACAGGTGCTGCAACTGTTATACTTGCTATGGAAGCAGGAAAAATAGGAGCAAAAGGAATACATGAATATTTGTCAAAATAGTTAAATTTTGATTAAAAATAGTATTTTAAGTATCATTCAATGGCTTGGTGCAGGTTAAATTGTACCAAGCTATTTTTGTAAAAGCTTTTTATTTAAAATTTTGTGGAAGTATTGAAAAATATGTAGTATAATATTTATTATATATTTTATTAATTAGATAACAATGCTAATTTTCAATATAAATCATTAAAGACAGTCTATTCTAAAGATTTAAGATATTGACTTTGTGGTTATTATATTGAGCATTAGCATAAATGAAAGGAAATTATAGATGAAATTAGGTATAGTTGGTTTACCGAATGTAGGTAAAAGTACATTGTTTAACGCAATAACATCAGCAGGTGCAGAGTCTGCAAATTATCCATTTTGCACAATTGAGCCAAATATAGGAGTTGTAAGTGTTCCGGATGCAAGACTCGATTTTTTAGCACAGATGAGCAAATCTAAAAAAATTGTCCCTACAGCTATTGAATTTTTCGATATAGCCGGATTAGTTAAGGGAGCAAGCAAGGGTGAAGGCTTGGGAAATAAGTTCTTATCTCATATTCGTGAGGTTGAGTCTGTTGTCCATGTTGTGAGATGCTTTGATGATGAGAATGTAGTTCATGTCGAGGGAACAGTAGAGCCTTTGAGAGATATTGAAATAATAGAACTTGAATTAATCCTTGCAGACCTTGAGGTTTTAAGCAAGAGAATTGAAAAGCTTACGAAGTCTGCAAAAGGTGATAAATCCTTAGTTCCGGAACTTGAATTATCGCAAAAAGTTCTCGAGTGCTTAGAAAAGGAGCAGCCTGCAAGAGCGTTGGAATACACAGAAGAAGAAGCTAAGCTTTTAAGAACATTCAATCTTATAACAGCTAAGCCTGTACTGTATGCAGCCAATGTGTCTGAAGAATTTATTGCTAATCCGGATGATTGCAAATATGTGCAAATTGTAAAAAAATATGCAGAAAGTGTTAATTCAGAGCTAATAGTAGTTTGCGGTCAAATTGAAGCTGAAGTATCAGAGCTTGAGAGAGAAGAAAAATTAGAATTTTTAAGAGAATTAGGTCTTGAAGAATCAGGACTTGATAAATTAATTAGAGCAAGCTATCATTTGCTTGGACTTATAAGCTTTTTAACTACTGGTCCGGAGGAAACTAGAGCATGGACTATTAAAAGAGGAACAAAAGCACCACAGGCTGCGGGCAAAATCCACAGTGATATAGAAAGAGGCTTTATCAGAGCAGAAGTAACTTCTTTCAAAGACTTGGAAGAATGTAAATCACAGCTTGTTGCGAAAGAAAAGGGCTTAACAAGGCTAGAGGGCAAAGAGTATGTGATGCAGGACGGAGACGTTGTGCTTTTCCGCTTTAACGTATAAAAATTACTATAAAAATATTTTTAAATTGCAATTTGAATTTAATACTAATTTCTATTTAAACGGATTTTAAATGAAACTAAGTATAATATAAATATCAAATTGCGATTTTTTTATTTAAAAATAATCATAATTGAAATAAATTATCTATTATCTGCTGTAAAATTTGTTTTAGTAATTTATCACATAACATGGAAATAAATTCAAAATAAATGTCCTATAGATTTTATTTTCTTTACAAATTTAGTAAATTATTATATTATAGTATTTAGTATAATATAAAATATGGTGGTGCTATAATATGAATGTTGTAGATTTAATAAAAAGCAAGTATAAGTCGATGACGACGAAACAGAAGCATTTGGCTAATTATATGCTGAATGATCCTCATATAATGTGTTTTATAACACTTAAAGACCTTAGTGCAGCTACTAAGGTTACAGAGGTTACTATACTAAATGCTTGCTCTGCTTGGGGTTTTGAGAATTTTAACGAACTTAAATATGAGTTTAGAAAATATAATGTAATTTCTAATAAAAATGAAGTACAAATGCAGAATGCTCACGCATCTGACCCCGTTCCATCTTATGAATTGACGCATAAGGAACAATTGCTAATTGATATTTGTCATGAGGAGCTATCAATAGTGAATAACTATATTTCTAACATTGATATAAGCAAATTATTCAATGCGGCAGAAATGATACTAAAGCATAAGGTTATTGTTATATGCGGCAGAGGCGTTTCTTTTCAGCTGGCTGAGTTTATTTCGATGCGTTTGACAACTTTAGGCATATCCTCTATAACAGTAAATACAGAACTTAATGATAGCATATATGGAACTCTTTCCTTTATAAAAGATGATGTTCTCTTGATACCAATTTCCTTTCCTGACTATTATTACATGACAAATAAATTTGTTGAGTATGCAAAGCTTAAAGGTTCAACAATATTGGCTATAACTGACAATGAAAGTGCAGAGGTAGCTCTAAACAGCAACTTAGTTTTAACTTGTCAAAGCACGACGAGGCTTTTCCTAAATACGCTTTCTACTCCTATGATGCTTGGTAATTTGTTGACTTCAGCTGTGAGTATAGTTAAAAGCATGAAAAATGAAGATGACATCAGTAACATGGAGGAATTCTCGAGGATATTTAAGACGCAGGAAGAAATATTTTAAATATATAGTAAAATATGATGGATGTACTAAAAGTAATTTTTAATGATAACATTGATATTAGATATAAGGTTTCTAAAAAATCAAGTAAAAACGTAAAATTGAAGTTTTTAACTTGATTTTTTATTTACATGAGAGTTCATTGCTATTAAAAAATAAAACTGCAAAAATTTGACATCTTATTTATCATTTACTATAAAACTTTTTCATACTTTATCGTGAACGCATAAAAAAATTAAATAAATCATTAAAATAGCAAATTAAAATTTTGAATAATTATAAAATTAATAATTAATTAAAGTGTTTACAAAAATTATTGTTAATTTATTGACACTAAATATAGTGTATGCTATAATTCACTTAATTAAATACTATAATTTTAAGGAGTTAGAAAAATGAAAAAGATAATGGCTATAGTGTTAGCACTTACAATGTTTTTAAGTATTGTTGCATGCAGCAATACAAATAAGCCTGTAGATTCAGGTAACGAAACTCCAAACGGAGAGAATAACAACGGTACTCAATCTGGAGAAATGGATAAGGAGCAGTACTTAAATACTTACTTAGCATCAGATCCAACAACTCTTGACGTTTCACTTCGTTCAGATTCATATTCAAGTACTATTATAACTAACGTAATGGAAGGTCTTATTCGTCTTGAAGACAGAAATGGTGAGTATTTCATGGCACCTGGAGATGCACAATCTTGGAAAAGCAATGACGAAGGTACAGTTTGGACATTTACTCTAGGAGATAACAAATGGTCAGACGGAGAGCCTGTAACGGCACAGCAATACGTTTACTCATTACAACGTAGTGCAGACCCTGCTACCGGATGTCCTAACGGATGGTTTTTATCACCAGTTCTTAATTATGAAGCGATAAGTAAAGGTGAGATGGCTCCATCAGAATTAGGAGTAAAAGCTGTAGATGAAAAAACATTAGAAATAACTCTTACAAGTGCAATGCCAGCATTCTTGGAAATGTGCAACAGCACAATTTACTACCCACAAAGAGAAGATAAGATGAAAGAGTGGGGAGAAAAATATGGTACAGAAGCAGAATACACAGTTTACAATGGACCGTTTGTTCTTGAAAGCTGGACACATAACAGCTCTTTAGTTCTTAAAAAGAACCCTAACTATTGGAATGCTGACTCAGTAAAATTAGACAAGGTTAATTTAGCAATAATGTCTGATACAACTACTATAATCAACGCATACAAGAGTGGAGATTTAGATGTAGTGGGTGTTAATAAGCAAGAGCAATTAGACGAATTTAATAAAGACAGCAATTCTAAGTATGAGTACTACACAACTCAAGGCTTGGTATTTAATTTCTACAACACAAAAGATGAATTATTTAAAAATGAAAATATTCGTAAAGCATTTAGCTTAGCAATAGATCACGAAGATATAAATGAAATGTGCTTTGGCGGCTTGAGAGTTCCTACTTACGGATGGGTTGTTCCAACAATATCTGTCGGAGAAGAAAACTTCCGTCAAACTGCCGGAGATGTGTTAAAAGAACAAAAAGCAGAATTAACAGCTAATGGTCAAACACCAAAAGACTTATTATTAAAAGGAATGCAAGAATTAGGCTTAGGTGATGATCCATCAAAACTTAATGTGACATTATCATTAGCTGGCACAGATGATTGGTTCCGTACATTCGGAGAATATTTACAACAAGTATATTTAACTGACTTAGGAGTTAATATAAAAATTGACTTCGCTGAATGGGGAATATTCTATGAAAATGTAACTAACGGAAAATATCAAATGGGTTATATGAGCTGGGGAGCTTATTATAACGATCCATATGATGTGTTGAGCATATTCAAATCAGAATATGACCAAGTAAAAACTGGCTGGGCAAATAAAGAATTTGACGAGTTAATTGACAAAGCCGGTGTTGAAATGGATGCAAGCACAAGAATTAAATATTATAAGGATGCTGAAAGAATACTCTTAAATGAAGCTGCTGTTTGTCCTTTAGCAACATCTACTTCTCATTCATTCTACAAGAACTATGTTTATGGATATTCTAATCTTGGATTTAGTGCTAATGGATATAAGGATATATACACTAAAGGTAGATAACAATACTTCATGTTAAAATTTGTAAGAATTACCATCTTGCATCAGGTCTTAGCATATAAATTCTTACAGTTTAAAATAAAAGGGCAACTACTATAGTTGCCCGTTTTGTTAAAAATACTTATCACGATAGTGAATAGTATTTAATTTTAAGAAAGAGGTTTCAAGTTGAAAAAATACATTTTTAAAAGACTTACGTATATGATACTCACGTTATTTATTATAATAACGCTTACATTTTTTCTTATGAGAAGTATACCCGGAGACCCGCTTGCTTCTATGGCACAGATGCTTCCAGAGCAGACAAGGGCTAATTTTCACGCTAAATACGGTTTAGACAAGCCTTTATATCAACAATATTTATTATATATGAAAAATTTATTGCGTTTTGATTTGGGTGAAAGTGTCGTGTTTCCGGGTAGGTCTATAGCCGGAACTATATCAAAAACATCTCCTGTATCAGCGATGGTCGGAGGTACAGCACTCCTTATAGGTGTTTCTATAGGAGTAACGTTAGGGATTGTTGCAGCACTTAATAAAAACAAGTGGCCGGATTATGTTGTAATGTTTATTGCTATATTAGGTGTTACTATACCGGTGTTTGTTTTGGCTTCTCTTGTTCAGTTGGTGTTTGCGGTTAAACTCGGGTGGTTTCCTGCCTCAGGCTGGGGTAAGGCAAAAAACATGGTGCTTCCGGTTTTAGTACTGTGCTTTGGCCCAATAGCAAGCTATGCCAGATATATTAAATCAAGTATGCTAGACACTCTTGAGCAGGACTATGTTCTGACTGCAAGAGCTAAGGGATTATCAGAAACCAAGGTAATTACAAGACACGTTCTAAGAAATTCACTGTTGCCATCTGTCACAATGCTTGCAGGTAGTATAGTAGGTATTTTTACTGGAGCCTTTGTCACAGAAAAGATGTTTTCTATACCGGGAATAGGGTTTTACTATATAAGCTCTATCAATAATCACGATTACAATATGACTCTTGGTACTACTGTGTTTTACGCTATTTTATTTGTTGTTATGCAGTTAATAGTTGATTTTGTTTATGTTCTGATAGATCCGAGAATTAGGCTATCTAACGACAGCATGGAGGGGTAAATAAAATGGATAAAAATAATTTACAGCATGAAAAAATAGATGCTTCTTCTTTTGAAATTGTTGGGATATCTGAAGACCAGGGCGATGTTATAGCACGTCCAAGAATCGGATATTTTAAGGATGCGTGGAGAAGATTTAAACAGAATAAAATTGCATTAATTGCTATGTTTATACTTTTGTTGATAACTGTAATGGTTATTATAGGTCCGTCACTAAGCGGATATAAGTTTGAGTCTGTTGATAAAACTGTTCGTAATAAAGCTCCAAGCGCTACGCACTGGTTCGGTACAGATAAACTGGGTCGTGACCTGTTTGCCAGAGTGTGGGTTGGTGGTAGAGTATCAATTATTATTGGTATCACAGGTGCGTTAATTTCTTCTGTCATTGGATGTATATATGGCGGTGTAGCTGCTTACTTTGGCGGAAAAGTTGATAATATAATGATGCGTATCGTAGAGATACTAATAAGTATACCATATCTGATTGTAGTAATACTCATGTCAATTATTTTTGACAGTAAAAGTCTTGGAACTCTTATACTCGCTATGACTATAACCGGCTGGTGCGGTATGGCAAGGCTGGTTAGAGCACAGATGCTTCAGATAAAAAACGAAGAATATATACTAGCG
>DCPV01000278.1:0-659 GCA_002323775.1 Firmicutes bacterium UBA1535
CCGGAGCGAAAAGAAAATGGCTATCGTGTTTTTGGAGATTTTCATATAGAGCAGATTAAATTTGTGAGAATGGCACTAAAGGTTGAGGTGCTGCAAAATGGTCTGAGAAAACAAGCAATTGCTATTATTAAAACATCAGCCATTGGAAATTTTGACAAAGCAATTCTTTTAACTGAGAATTATCTTAAACAGATAAAAAATGAGCAAAAAAATGCTGAAGAAGCCATAGAAATTACAAAAATGCTTTTATTGGGCAATAAGCAAGACATAAATAATATGATTTTAACTAGAAAGGAAACAGCCGATTATTTGCAAATTTCAATGGATTCTTTAAGAAATTGGGAAATGAACGGCTTGCTGAATGTAAAACGAAAGCAAAATGGTTATCGTGTTTATACAGATGAGGATATTAGGATATTGAAAATCATACGTTCTTTACGTTGTGCGAATTATTCTCTTTCAGCGATTTTGCGAATGTTAAATACTTTATCCAAAAACCCCGAAGCAGATATTCGACAAGCCATTGACACTCCAAAGGAAAGTGATTATATTATTTCTGTGTGTGATAAGCTGCTCACATCCCTGCATTGTGCTGAACGAAATGCAGAAATTATGCTTTCGCAACTTGAGAATATGAAAAAACAATTTGGGAAAAACCC
>DCPV01000278.1:777-13758 GCA_002323775.1 Firmicutes bacterium UBA1535
TAGAGCGAAACTTGTTTCGCTTTTATATCTAAAAGTAGGAGGTATTTAATCACATGGAAACAACGATTGAAGTAAAAAAGCTATGCAAGTCATACAACAAAGTCAAGGCGATAGAGAATGTTGATATCTCGGTTTGCCGAGGAGAAGTATTTGGCTTGCTGGGTGCAAATGGTGCAGGCAAAAGCACCACAATTGAATGTATATTAGGAACAAAAAAACAAGACAGCGGTATTGTATCCATCTTAGGAATGAATCCACAAAAAGACAGAAAAAAACTTTTTGAAAAAGTCGGAGTTCAATTTCAGGAAGCTAATTATCAGGATAAAATTAGGGTGTCCGAGCTTTGTGAAGTTACAGCTTCGCTTTACAAAACATCTCTAAATTATGTCACTCTTTTAAAACAATTCGGACTTTCTGACAAGCTAAAGAGCTTTGTCAGTGAGCTTTCGGGGGGACAGAAGCAACGTTTGTTTATCGTTCTTGCTTTAATTCCAAATCCCGAAGTTGTATTTTTGGACGAGCTTACTACTGGACTTGACGCAAAAGCAAGGCGAGATGTTTGGAAAAGCATCTCTAGCCTAAAAGAAAAAGGTCTGACTATTTTATTGACATCTCATTTTATGGATGAAGTAGAGGAACTCTGTGATAAAATTATGATTTTGAAAAGTGGAAAATCAATTTTTTACGGAACAGTACAAGAAGCAATTGCTGCCAGTCCGTATGAAAAATTTGAAGATGCGTATCTTTGGTATACAGATGAGGAGGAAAAAGGAAATGAAAGCATTTAAAACACTTTTAAAAACAGAAAGCAAGCTATCGCTTCGAGGGATTGATATGTTTATTTTTGCAATTTGTATGCCTGTTGTTATCGTGTTTATCTTGGGCATAGTATTTGGAGATAAGCCTGCCTTTGATGGCGCTAAATACAGCTTTTTAGAGCAATCCTTTGGTGCGGTATCGGCAATTGCAATTTGTGCCGGAGGTTTAATGGGACTTCCTCTAGTTGTATCTGATTACCGAAGTAAAAAAATATTAAGAAGATTTCAGGTAACGCCTACAAGTCCTGTCATTATCTTGTCTGTGCAGGTTGTAATCTATGCTCTTTATTCGATAGCTTCACTCATACTTGTTTACGTGGTAGGGGCGGTATTTTTTGACTATCAGCTGCATGGCTCATGGCTTCATTTTTTAGGTGCATATTTGCTGGTTATGATTTCTATGTTCAGCATCGGACTGTTGGCAGGAGGAATTGCGTCAAATGCAAAAACAGCCGGAGTTATAGCCAGTCTGTTATATTTTCCGATGCTTATTTTTTCGGGTTCTACTCTGCCTTATGAAGTTATGCCTGTTACGCTTCAAAAAATAGCGGATATACTTCCCTTGACACAGGGGATAAAGCTTCTTAAAGCTGCTTCTCTTGGATTGCCAATAGGGAACGTTTTAATTCCTGTCATTGTGATGGTTGTAATTGCAGTAATATGTATAAGTATTTCCTTAAAGTTTTTCAAATGGGAATGATAAATTGTACAATTTGTTTGATGATAGTGCAATTGGAGCGTTTTACGTGTGCAAAATGTGTTGCTAATAAAATTATAAAAAATTTTCTTGACAATTAAACTCAATTGATATATCATTACAAAATAAGTAAATATTCAGGCAATGATTGGAACAGTAACTATACAGTTAGATGCTAAAGCATTTGACGCAAAAATTCAAGAGAAATAATCACTTTGGTGCGAGATTATAATTTTTAATATAGTGAAAATCATCCATGAGCTTAGCTTTTGAAACAGCAGTAAAAAGCTACGTGCAATTCGTTATAGATTGAGTGATGCAAAGTATTAGTTTTATAATATTTTGTATAATTTGGGTGGTAACACGGAGAAACTTCGTCCCATGTCTTTTGACATGGGACTTTTATATTTTGAGAATTTTTACTTGCAGCATAATTTGAATTTCAGCTTATAATTTTAAATTAAAATATAAAACTATTAAAGAAAGGAAAGATGAAAAATGAAATTTTTTAAAGACATATCAAAATTATCTTACAATGAATATGAAAAGCAAATGTCTGATTATTGGAATGATATAGATTTGCTTCATCAGAGTGTAGAAACGAGAAAGGATAAGCCGCAATTTGTATTTTTTGAAGGACCTCCTACTGCAAATGGCAGACCTGGTATTCATCACGTTATAGCCAGAACATTAAAGGACTCTGTATGTAGATTTAAAACGATGGAGGGCTACCAAGTTAAAAGAAAAGCAGGCTGGGACACTCACGGACTTCCTGTTGAAATCGAGGTTGAAAAACAATTAGGCTTAAAGGATAAGCAAGACATAGAAAACTATGGTATAGCTGCATTTAATCAAAAATGCAGAGAATCAGTATTTACCTATAGTGACCTATGGAGACAAATGACAGAGCGTATGGCGTATCTTATAGATTTAGATAACCCATATGTAACTCTTGACAATAACTATATTGAATCTGTTTGGTGGATACTTGATAAATTCTTCAAGGATGGCTTGATGTACGAGGGACACAAGATACTTCCTTACTGCTCAAGATGTGGAACAGGTCTTGCTTCACATGAGGTTGCTCAGGGCTATGAAGAAATAAAAACATCAACTGCATTTGTTAAGTTTAAGAAAAAGGATGAAGATTCATACTTCTTAGCATGGACTACTACTCCTTGGACTTTAGCTGCAAACGTAGCATTGACAGTACACCCGGAAATGGATTATGTAAAAATAAAATTAGCAGATACTGAAGATAAAAAAGGTGATGTTTTATATCTTGCTAAATCTTTAGTAGGCAAAGTAATAAAAGAAGAATATGAAGTTTTAGCACAACTCAAGGGTAAAGACATGGAGCATATGGAATATGAACAGCTTATGCCATTTGTTAAGGCAGATAAAAAAGCTTTCTTTGTAACATGTGCTGACTATGTAACAGACGGAGATGGTACAGGAATAGTTCATACAGCACCTGCCTTTGGTGAAGATGACTATAATACTGGAGCAAGATACAATTTGCCAGTGTTGCAGCCAGTTGATGAAACAGGTAAATATGTTGAAACACCTTGGGTTGGAAAATTTGTTATGGAAGCAGACCCAGAGATATTAGTTTGGTTAAAGCAAGAGGGAAAATTGTATAGAAAAGAAGCTATGCTTCACAACTATCCACACTGCTGGAGATGTAAAACTCCATTGTTATATTATGCAAAACCAAGCTGGTACATTCAAATGACTAAGCTAAAAGATAAGCTAGTTGAAAACAACAATACAGTAGAGTGGTATCCGGACTATGTCGGAGAAAAAAGATTTGGCAACTGGTTAGAGAACTTAAATGACTGGGCTATATCAAGAAGCAGATACTGGGGAACGCCGCTTCCAATTTGGAAATGTGAATGTGGTCATGTAGATAGCGTAGGCTCAAGAAAAGAATTGGTTGAGAAAGCTGTAGAAAAGATAGATGAAAGTATAGAGCTTCACAGACCATTTGTAGATGATGTACATTTAAAATGTCCTCATTGCGGTAAACCGATGACAAGAGTTAAGGATGTTATAGATTGCTGGTTTGACAGTGGTTCAATGCCTTTTGCACAACATCATTATCCATTTGAAAATAAAGAGAATTTTGATGAGTTGTTCCCAGCAGACTTTATATGTGAGGGTATAGACCAAACAAGAGGATGGTTCTATTCATTGCTTGCTATATCAACATATGTTAAAGGAGTATCACCATACAAAAGAGTTTTAGTTAATGACTTAATTTTGGATAAATTTGGAAAGAAAATGTCTAAATCAAGAGGTAACGGAGTTGACCCATTTGAGCTATTTGACAAATATGGTGCAGACGCCCTAAGATGGTATTTGCTATATGTATCACCGGCATGGTCGCCGACAAAATTTGATGAAGACGGATTAAAGGAAGTATTAAGTAAGTATTTTGGAACAATAAAAAATGTTTATACATTCTTTACATTGTATGCAAATACAGACAACGTAAATCCAAGAGAGTTCTTCGTTGAATACAAGGATAGACCGGAGCTTGACAGATGGATTATATCAAAATACAATAATTTGGTTAAGTATGTAAGAAACAGCATGGCTGAATTTGACTTAACTAAGGTTGTTAGAGCTATACAAGACTTCGTGAATGAAGATTTATCGAACTGGTACATCAGACGTTCAAGAAGAAGATTCTGGGCAACAGAGCTTACAGAAGATAAAAAAGCAGTTTACGTGACAACATATGAAATATTAGTTGGATTATCACAGCTTACAGCTCCATTTGCTCCGTACATCTCAGAGGAAATGTATACTAATTTGACAGGAGAAAAATCGGTGCATCTAAGCTACTATCCACAGGTAAATGAAAGTCTGATAGATGAAAATGTAGAGCATAGAATGGACTTGATAAAAGACCTCGTTAAACTTGGAAGGGCTTCAAGAGAGACAACGAAGATAAAGGTTAGACAGCCAATTTCTAAAATCCTTATAGATGGAAAATATGAAGAATTAATTTCTGATTTAACTCCACTTATAATGGAGGAGCTAAATGTTAAGGAAGTTGTATTTGAAAATAACTTAAATTCATTTATGGACTTCACTATGAAGCCAAACTTCAAAACTTGCGGACCAAAGCTAGGTGCTAATGTTAAAGCATTTGCAACTGAGCTGTCAAATGTCAACGCATTAGAAGTGATTTCAGCAGTTAAAAACGGCGGAACTTACAAGATGACTGTAAATGGTGCAGAGGTAGAAGTAGACGAAGAAATGCTTGATATAAGAATAGCTGCTAAAGAAGGCTATGATGTTGAGATGGATAACAATTTATTCGTTATACTAGACACTAATCTAACAAAAGAGCTGATTGACGAGGGCTTTGCAAGAGAATTTATATCAAAAATTCAGCAAATGAGAAAAAATAACGGTTACGAAATGATGGATAACATCAAGATATTCTATAACGGTGCAGAAGAAATTCAAAATTCTGTTAAATCATTTGACGAATATATCAAGAGCGAAACTCTAGCTGTTTCAATAGAGAAAACAGAGGATACCTCATATGAGGTGCAAAATCTAAATGGTTTTGATACAGGAATAAAGCTTGAGAAAGTGAATTAATAAAAATTAATGCTTCTTTGAAACATTAATTGTTCCAAGGATAAAGTATAAAAAACACTAACCACAAATAGCGAGTTAATATAAAATTTGATGAATTTTAACGCTTTTGTGGTTAGTATTATACTATAGCACTTTTAAGAACTCTGTAGTTCGGATTCCTATTATTTAAAGCCAATAATATTTATTAAGGACGTGATATTTTGAAAACCGAGTTTTTTGACTATTATAACAGAGGCAGAGAGAAAGACAGATATAGCAGATGTTTTATTGAATTTACTCGTACAAAAGATATACTAGACAGGAATATGGATACAAACAAGAAAAATGTTCTTGATATGGGCGGCGGTGCTGGGTTTTATTCATTTTGGCTAGCTGATAAGGGGTACAATGTATATCTAAGAGATATAGTTCCGCTTCACATGGAACAAGCAAAACAAGAGGAAATAAAATCGAATATAAAATTAGTCTCTATAGCGGTTGGAGATGCAACTTGCTTTGAATTTGAAGATAATTTTTTTGATTACATTTTATTATTTGGACCACTGTATCACATACAGAGTTACGAGGATAGAATAA
This sequence comes from Firmicutes bacterium UBA1535, assembly GCA_002323775.1. GTDB lineage: Bacteria > Bacillota > Clostridia > Tissierellales > Sedimentibacteraceae > UBA1535. Next base: position 6,487 of record DCPV01000278.1, read on the forward strand.
AGGTTTTGAGTGAAGCTAAAAGAACATTAAAAGACGATGGAAAAATATTTGCTGTATTCATACATAGAAATTCTGCCTTATTAGATTTTGTAAAATTAAAAGATATAAGTAATGATAAATTTAAAGAATCAGCAATTGAATCCTTAGAAAATGGGTATTTTAATAATAGAGATGTAGGACACTTTACAAACGGATATTTTCATTTGGTTGAGGAATTTAAAAACGAAGTGTTTACTTCTGGACTAAAGTGTGAAAATATTTATAATATAGAAGGTATAAATAGGATAATAGACAATTTTGATGAAAAAATAAAAGATAAAAACTACTTTGATTTTTATATGAACATAATGAGAATGGTAGAACAAGATAGCTCCCTATACGGGGTAGCAAGCCATCTGATGGCAGTTTTAGAAAAATGATAAACATCAGATTGTTTTTATATTATTAATTCATTAACCTTAGTAAAAATAAAAAAATGGAGGTAATCATGCAAATTACTTTACTTAGAAATGCAACAATCATTAATAATGATTGCAGTTTAGACAGAAACAGGGATATTTATATAGAAGACGGTAAAATAAGCAGGATTGTAAATTCACGTGATAATGCTTTGGTTAGCGACGATTATGACATAGTTGATTGCAGTGAGTATTATGTAAGTCCAAGCTTTGTAAACTTACATTCTCATGCGGCTATGAGCATATTTAAGGGTATTGCTGAGGATGTAACAATTGATGATTGGTTTAACAAGGAGATATTTCCTTATGAAAGTAAGCTGACTGAAAGTGATGTTTATTACGGAGTGAAGCTTGCTATACTTGAAATGCTCGATAACGGTGTAACCGCATTTGCTGACCATTATTTTAGTCAAAATTCTGTGTTGCAGGCCGTATTAGATAGCAAAATCAGAGCTGATATAGCAGGTACTATATTTGGCTTAGCACCTAATTATAAGGAGCAATTAGAAGATGTAAAGAAATTTATAATTAAAAATAGAAATGTATCAAATAGAGTAAATTTAAGATTAGGACCACACGCCCCATACACCTGTCCAAACCCTATACTTACTGAAATTATAAATACTGCAAAAGAAATAAATGCTGGTATACACATACATGTTTCTGAAACAAAGGAGCAGGTGGACAACAGCTACAAGGAAACATCCAAATCACCATTTGAAGTACTATATGAAAGCGGTGGATTTGAGCTTGATACAATAGTTGCTCATGGTCTATGGGTGCAAGAGGATGATTTAAAATACCTTAACGACAAAAGCTTTTTTGCATTTTGCCCTAAAACGTATATGAAGCTTGCTATGGGCGTGGGAAATATATATAAGCTAAAGGACAAAATTAATTATAGCTTTGGTACTGACGGAGCAGCCAGTTCAAACACTCTTAGTCCTCTTGAACAGGCGAGATTATTCGCTTTAAATGGAAAGCTTCTGCAAAATAATTCTGAAGAATTTAGAATTAAAGAGATTTGGAAGAATTTAATGAATGGTCACAATGCTTTAAAATTTAACACTGGAAAAATTGAAACAGGATATGATGCAGATTTAATTATTTGGAATCTAAAAAAATCTAATACATATCCAATATATAATCCAGTGGCTTCAATAATATATAGCTCAAATTCAAACAATGTACTATATACTATGGTTGAGGGAGAGTTCTTAAAATATGACGGAAAATTAATGTTAAATGAAAGAGAAACATTAAATAAAATATCTGAAATACAAAGCGGGATACTTGAAAGAGGGAAGGGCAATAAGATAGTTGAGTATTAAGATAAGAATTTATTCTTGTTAATTTAATACGCCTTGTGATATACTAATTAGGTTATACATAATATTTTATTAGATGGGAAAATTATCTTTTCTATCTAAAGAGTGAACACAGTTCACTTTTTTATAAGAAGGTATAGAATGGGGAATTATTATGTTATCTAATGCAATAAGCGGATTAATTATTGGTGTTTCAATGCTTATACCGGGTGTTAGCGGAGGAACGACAGCGCTGATGTGCGGTATATATTATAAGCTAATAGCAGCAATTGATTGCTTTTTTGAAAAACCAAAGGAAAATTTTAAATTTCTTCTGTCAGTTGTAGCTGGTGGAATTATTGGAATATTAGCATTTTCAAAGTTAATATTGATTACATATAACACATACAAGACACCAATGCTGTACCTGTTCATGGGTGCAGTTCTTGGAAGTATTCCTTTACTTATTAAATCTTCCGGAGTGAAGAAAATTAATCTAAAAACATTTTTATATCCATTGTTAGGTATAATAGTTGTTTTACTGCTTGAGCTTATACCAAAGGATTTGTTTGTTATAGACGCAGACGGGATTTTGAAATATTTTATATTATTCTTTATTGGTATAGTCTTAGCTACAGCACTAATTTTACCAGGCATAAGCTTCACATATATGCTACTCATTTTAGGTTTATACGAGCAAACCCTCAGTGCTATAGAAAACTTTAATATAATATTTCTATTTTCAATGGCATCAGGAATTGTGCTAGGCATATTCTTAACTGCAAAAATAATAAGAATTATATTGAGAGAGTATCCAAAACAAACATACTTAGTAATAATTGGCTTTGTAATAGCATCATTAAGAGATGTATTTCCGGGAATACCAACAGGAAATGAGCTGATAATAAGCATAGCGCTTCTATTTGGAAGTTTTTATACAATATATAAGATTTCAAATAAATAAAAGGTTATAGCAAAATGCTTTTAAAAAAGGAAGATAAAAATTAATCGCAGCTTGCATTTTTAAGCAGATAGTTGCGGTTATTTTATAATTATATGAGGAGGTAAAGCATGAACTTAAAAAATGGCATGATATTGAAAATAAATAAAGCTATAAGAAGTGATGCACAAGAAATCATTAGTTACCTAAATATAATTGGTGGAGAAAGCGACAACCTATTATTTGGTGCTAATGGATTTCATATGAGTGTGGAAGCAGAAGAAAATTTTATAGAAGATCTTTCTGGCTCTAACACATCTGCTTTATTTATTGGAAAAATAGATAACGAGATAGCATGTGTTGGCAGTGTTATGGCACCACAGAGGGAAAGAATCAATCATCAAGCAGAAATTTCTATATCTGTGAAAAAGAAATTTTGGGGATTAGGCGTGGCAACACATTTAATGCAAACGATAATTAACTATGCAAAAGCAAATGGGCAAACACAAATATTACATTTAGGTGTTATAGAAGACAATCTTAATGCTATAAGTCTTTATAAAAAATTAGGATTTGTAGAAATTGGAAGATATAAAAAATTTCTAAAAATTAATGGTCAATATAAAGACGAAATTTTAATGAATTTATATTTATAGGATACATTTCAATAATATCATACATAGTAGTCTATTTACAGATTATTAAACGCAATAAAAATGAAATAAAATAATTTAATTTCATAAAAACATTAAAACATTTAAGAAAAGGATGGTACAACAATGTTTGCAGCACGATTGTCTCAGGGAGATACAATTGGGATTATTTGTCCGAGTCATATAATGGAGTGGTCTCGCTATGAACGTATAGTTGAGGTCATTGAGCGACTTGGCTTCAAGGTTAAATTTGGTGATAATGTAAGTAAAAATACTGATGGATACATTGCAAGCAGTGAAGAACGTGCTTCGGATTTAAACGCTATGGTTGCGGATAGTTCTGTTAAGATGGTGCTGTTTGGTGGTGGTGAAGCTGCGGTTGAAGTACTTCCTCTAATTGATTACGAAAATATACGTCGCAATCCGAAATTGTTCAGCAGTTATAGTGATGCTACATCGATACTTAACGCAATTCATGCACAGACTGGGTTAGTTACTTATTATGGTTTTGGCTCAGGAGAGTTTTCTGATTTAAGATATTATGATTACATGCAGTTCTGCACGCATTTTGTTGAAGGTCACAATATGAGTCAATTTGTTAGCGATAGCAAATGGAAAATATTGCATGGCGGTATTTGTGAAGGCACGTTGATTGGAGGGTACACAGCATTATTTGGATTAATGCTTTCTAATAAGTATTTTCAATATAATAAAGATAAGAAGTACTTATTATTCTTAGAAGATCATGAGTATTTTGGCAATGTCGGAGGAGTAAATACATATCTTTCATTTATTGAACAGAATTCATTTATGCAAAATGTTGCAGGACTTATATTTGGGCATTATTCACTCAATGTACCGGAAGACTTGCTGAATCGTCTCGAACGTTTTGGAACTAAAAATAATATTCCTGTAATATATACCGACGACTTTGGACACGGAACAAAACACGCAATTTTCCCAATAGGTGTTAATGCAAAACTTGATGCAGATAAACAGAGCTTGAATTTTTATTAAACGTAATATAAACAAGAATTTATTAGACAGAAGTTTTACTTGGATAATAAATTCTTCTTATTTTTTAATTATAACAATAAAATTTAGTATTGACAAAATTTTAAATTGAATATATAATGACATTCTATATGGTTAGCTATAACTAACCAAAATGAGATATTTCGTAAAAACTATAAACAAACTTATTTTAGTTCAATAATAATTTTAGACAACAATATAAAAGCAGTAAATCTTAATGCTGGTGATAATATTTTGCTTTGTACCGAATGTTCATAGTTGCTGATTATGCTATTTACAGATTATATTTATGTCCTTTTATGGAAACTAAAACTTTCTTCAGCAACTATAAATTCCATTGATATCAAACCCGTAAAAGAGAAGAAAAAAAGAAAAGAGGAATACATAATGAGAGTTTTATATTTAGTTTTAGGCTTTATATTTTTAGGGATAGGAGCTGTTGGTGCAGTTCTTCCTTTATTGCCAAGTGCTGTGTTTTTATTAGCCGCAACATATTTTTTTGCTAAAAGTTCAAAAAGACTTCATGATTGGTTCTTATCTACGGATTTATATAAAAAGAATTTAGAAAGCTATGTTAAAAATAGAGCTATGACAGTAAAAACAAAGCTAACAATAATTTGCTCTATAACTCTTACAATGGCGATAGGATTTATAATGATGAGCAGAGTGCCTATAGGCAGGATTATTTTGGCTATAGTATGGGTTTGCCATATACTATATTTTGTATTTGGAATTAAAACTATACAAAACGGCGGAAAAACAATTTAACTTTGTTATTTGAACGTATCTTATAACATCTATCTATGCTGTACATAATACTTCATAAAATTATAATTTTCCTTCTTGACATTATCATTTCTTGTGCTATAATAGCAAAGCGGCTGAAATAAAATAAGGAGATAAATTATGATCGAACTTAGGAACATTTCAAAAACTTTTAAAGTACATCGGCGAAATGCCGGATTTAAGGAGGCTGCTAAGGCACTATTTAAGCGTGAATATGAAATAGTACATGCGCTTGATGATATTAGCTTTAGCATCAAAGAGGGCGAGATGGTAGGCTATATTGGGCCTAACGGCGCTGGTAAAAGCAGTACTATAAAAATTATGGGTGGTATACTTACACCTGATGCTGGTACTTGCAATATTAATAATAGGACTCCATGGAAAGACAGAGTCAACCATGTTAGAGAAATAGGAGTTGTTTTCGGACAGCGCTCACAGCTTTGGTGGGATGTCCCGGTCATTGATTCCTATGAGCTTCTAAAGGATATCTACAAAATTCCAGATAAGATTTACAGAGATAATCTTAATAACCTTTCTACATTACTAAACATTGAAAACATAATTAAAACCCCCGCCAGACAATTATCACTCGGACAAAGAATGCGTTGTGAAATAGTTGCATCAGTTTTACATAACCCACGTATTTTGTTTTTAGACGAACCGACTATAGGACTTGATGCAGTTTCAAAATTGGCAGTCAGAGACTTCATTAAAACAATAAACGAAGAAAAAAACACCACTGTTATACTTACAACACACGATATGCAGGATATTGACGCCTTAACAAAGCGAATTATTTTGATTGGAAAAGGCAAGATACTCCTTGACGGAACACTTGATGATTTGAAAGAACAGTACAAGGATACCAGCTCACTTGACGAAATGGTGGTCAAGCTGTATGAGGCATATAAGATATGAAAAAATATATGTCGTTCTTTAAAATTAGATTTATTAATAATCTGCAATACAGAGCTGCTGCATATGCAGGAATGGCTACACAGTTCTTCTGGGGATTTATGGAGATATTAATATTTGCAGCTTTTTACAAATCTAATGCAGACTCATTTCCTATGAAATTCCAAGAGCTAAGCTCATATATATGGCTACAGCAGTCAAGCATAGCACTTTTTTTTATTTGGTTTTTGGATAATGAGCTTTTTACCATGATAGAAAGCGGAGGAGTGGCATATGAGCTTTGCAGACCTTTGGATATATACAATATGTGGTACACTAAAAATATGGCAATCAGAGTTTCGAGAACTCTTTTAAGATGCGTTCCAATATTATTTGTGGCAGCACTTTTGCCAAAACCTTATGGGATTATAATGCCTAGTGATTTTAGTATTTTTATACTATTTATAATCTCAATGTTTTTAGCATTTTTAGTTACAGTGTCATTTTGCATGATAATATATGCAATTACCTTCTTCACATTATCATCAACAGGGATAAGGCTTGTAATGGCATTGACAGCAGAATTTTTTGCAGGTGCTGTAATACCATTGCCATTTTTTCCGGAAAAACTTTTTAAAGCGATGAGCCTATTACCTTGGGCATCAATGCAGAATGTTCCGTTTAGAATTTACAGCGGAAATATTAACGGAAATGATGCAATATTTGCAATGCTTTTACAAATATTTTGGTTTGTGGTTTTAACTATATTTGGGAAATTTTTGCTAAACAAGGGCTTGAAAAAAGTTGTTGTACAAGGAGGTTGATAGTATGAGGTTATATATAAAATATCTAAGTATTTATATAAAAAGTATTATGCAATATAAAACCTCGTTTTTCTTCACAACTTTAGGTCAATTTTTAACATCCTTTTCTGTATTCTTGGGAATTTATTTCATGTTTCACAGATTTAATTCTGTTGAAGGCTTTACATACAGTGAGGTTCTTATATGCTTTTCTGTTGTACTGATAGCTTTTTCATTAGCAGAGTTATTTTTCAGAGGCTTTGATACCTTTTCGGGAATAATATCAAACGGAGAATTTGACAGAATTATGCTAAGACCAAGAAATGTGATGTTTCAAGTCTTAGCGTCTAAGGTTGAAATAACGAGAATGGGTAGACTTTTGCAAGCCATTGTGGT
>DCPV01000278.1:13873-15573 GCA_002323775.1 Firmicutes bacterium UBA1535
CCATTGTGGTTTTAATATATGCTATCCTAAATTGCGGAGTAATATGGACGATAGACAAAATATTAACACTCATAGTTATGATAAGCGGGGGAACAATTCTTTTCTCAGGACTATTCATAATCTACGCTTCCATATGCTTTTTCACAATAGAAGGACTTGAATTCATGAATATATTTACAGACGGAGGCAGAGAGTACGGAAAATATCCAATGTCTATATATGGAGATGCTGTGCTAAAATTTTTCACATATGTGATTCCATTAGCATGCGTTCAATATTATCCATTCATGTATTTGATTGGAAGAACAAAAAATCCACTATATGCACTGACTCCATTGGTATCTTTTATTTTTCTAATTCCGTGCATAATTTTTTGGAAAATAGGAGTTAAGCATTACAAATCTACAGGAAGTTAATTTGCTATTGACATTTACAATAAATGTAGTATATAATATGTCAAATAAAACAAAAAAGCAATGAAGAGAAATAGTAAGTAGCAAAATTAGTTGCAGAGAGAAGATGGTTGGTGAAAATCTTTACAGAAGTGCTACCCAAGCAGTCTCTGAGCTGTAAATCGAACAGAGTAAAATTCTAAGTAGGTTTAAACGGATGTCCACCGTTATAGGGAAAGAGTATCGGAGAAATCCCGTACTTATTGAGTGCAGATTAAAATCTGAATTTAGGTGGTAACACGGACAGAACAGTTCGCCCTAAGCTAATAATAAATTAGCTTGGGGTTTTTTGTTTTAGAAAAATAATTTGAAAGGAGAATTAAAATGAAAGCAGATGAATTAAGAAAAATGTATGTTGAATTTTTTTGTGAAAGGGGGCATAAGGAAGTTGCGTCTGCATCATTGCTTCCAGAAAATGATCCGACAGTTTTGTTTACTACCGCAGGTATGCACCCTTTTGTTCCGTATTTGCTTGGAGAGAAGCACCCACAGGGAAATAGACTGGTAGATGTTCAAAAATGTGTACGAACAGGAGATATAGACGAGGTTGGAGATGATACTCACTTGACATTTTTTGAGATGTTGGGAAATTGGTCTTTAGGTGATTATTTTAAGCGTGAATCCATAAGTATGAGCTATGAATTCCTTGTGACAAAGCTAAATATACCTAAAGAAAAACTGGCAGTGACAGTTTTTGAAGGAGATGATATTGTACCAAGGGATGAGGAGTCTGCTAAGGTATGGATGGACAACGGCTTATCAGAAAGTCAGATATATTATTATGGACGTGAAGATAATTGGTGGGGACCGTCAGGTAAAACTGGACCTTGTGGACCTGATACAGAAATTTTTTACGATATGGGTAAAGAAAAATGCAGTCCAAACTGTGGGCCGTCTTGTAATTGTGGAAAGTATGTTGAAATATGGAACAACGTATTTATGCAGTACAATAAACAGATAGATGGAAGCTATACAGAGTTAAAACAAAAAAACGTAGATACAGGAATGGGATTGGAGCGTATTTTAACTATATTAAACGGATATACAAATGTCTATGAAACAGAATTATTTGTTCCAGTTATGACAAGGCTTAATGAGATAATTAAGGATAGAAAAATGCCACTAAGAGAAAAACGCATTGTATGTGAGCATACAAGGGCGATCTGCTTTATTTTAGGTGACGATAAGCATATTATACCGTCCAATAATGAGCAAGGATATCGCTGGCGACGCTAGATCGGAAGAGCG
>DCPV01000278.1:15663-19560 GCA_002323775.1 Firmicutes bacterium UBA1535
GATATGTCTTGCGACGCTTAATAAGAAGAATTATAAGATTGCTGAAGAAAAACAATATCAATGAAAATATCTTACTTGAATTATCTGAAGTAATAATTGAACAGTACAGAAGTATTTACAAAGAGCTTATGAGGAATAAGCAATTTATATCGGAGCAAATAAAAAAGGAATATATCTTGTTTTCAAAAACACTGGGTATAGGCTTGAAAAAGGCAGAAAGATATTTTTCAAATTTGGATGAAAATGATAAACTTAGCGGGGAGATTGCGTTCAAATTATATGATACATTTGGTTTTCCTATAGAATTTACTGTAGAGCTTGCAAAGGAGAAAGGCTTGTCAGTCGATGTTGAAGGATATACTAAAAGGTTTGAAGAACATCAGAAGAAATCAAGGCAAGGTGCAGATGGCAAGTTTAAGGGAGGGCTTGCAGACCATAGCTAGAAAACCGCTATAGTAAAACACAGTTTACAAGTTACTGCATAGGGTAAGGGTCTTGGCAGTGAGAATCGGCTTCTGTATATGGAGGAAAGCACTTGACAATCCATCTTCACACATCTATACTGTATATAGTCATAATAGGTTTATAATATATGTATGAGGTGTATTTTATGAAACGTAAACAATCAGTACAAATGCTCTGTGTCTCTGCGTTGCTGAGCGCTATTGGTATTATAATTCCGATGGTCATGCCGATTAAGGTAGTGATTCCGCCAGCCTCCTTTACACTGGCGAGTCATGTTCCTATCTTCCTCGCCATGATGATTTGCCCTACGGCGGCGATAGTTGTTGCAATCGGTACTACTCTGGGTTTCCTTATGGGTAGCTTTCCAATCGTCATCGTGCTGCGAGCCGGTTCACATATTGTGTTCGCACTGTTGGGATCCCTTTACTTGAAAAAGAATCCATCCATCCTTGATACCGCCCTGCCGTTTCGTGTATTTTCTCTCTTGATTGGACTTCTTCATGCCGTATGCGAAGTTTTTGTAGTTGCCACATTCTATTTCGGTGGGAATATGGCGCAGTCTTACTATCAGTCTGGATTTCTGAACTCCGTGCTTTTGTTGGTAGGCTTAGGTACGGTTATACACAGCATGGTCGATCTCGAAATCGCACAGTTCGTTGCAAAGATGCTGCGTAAACAGAAAGGGATAGACTCTTTGTTCTTGCAGACGCAAAAGAATATTTGAAACAGCTTTCTACAGTAAAATAAAGATAGCATATACACATTTTTTAGTATATATGTCTATAAAAATTTACTGTAGAAAGCTATTTACATAGACATTGTTTCACATTCTCAGATTAGTTTCTTTTTGGTACAATTTCAAGCCAATATCCGTCTAAATCCTCTATAAAATAAATTCCCATATTTGGATTTTCATAGCAGATACATCCCATTTCCTTGTGCTTTTGATACGCAGCTTCATAATCGTCAGTCACTAATGCTAAGTGATACTCACATTCTCCTAAATCATATGCCTCTGTTCTGTCTCTAAGCCAAGTAAGCTCCAGACTAAAGTTACCAGTTCCATCACCTAAATAAACTATTATAAAGCTTCCGTCATTAGCCTCTTTTCTTCTTACTTCTTTTAAGCCAAGGGCCTTATCATAAAACTCCATTGACTTTTCTAAATCTCTGACATTAAAATTAAAATGGTTAAATGTAAAATTCATATACACACATCCTTTGCTTGAATTAGTTACTATAATTATAAATTAAACTCATCCAAAGTGCAAGGAATAGAATAAATTTAAAATAAACTTAAATCAAAATAAATAATATTGTAAAATGAAAAAATATGATATATACTAAACAATAAGTTGGAAACTTATTGTTGAATAATAAGCTGAGAGCTTATTGTTTTACAATATATTATTATATTAGGAGCGATAAATTATGGAAATTACAAGGGAAAAGGCATTAACTGATTTAACTGAATATGTTGATTCAGAATCACTTATGAAGCATAGCCTTGCAGTAGAAGCTGCAATGATAAAAATGGCTAAGGTATTTAATGAAGATGAAAATATATGGGGATGCTGTGGACTTTTACACGATATAGCTTTTCAGAAATATCCAGAAAGTCATGGGGAGACAGGATACGATATACTATTGAAAAAAGGCTATGATGCTGAGTTTTGCAAGGCTGTTAAAGCTCATTGTGATTTGACAAGTGAAAACAGAATTACAAATATGTCAAAATCATTATCTGCTGTTGACCAATTGGCAAGCTTTATAATTGCGTGCGCATTGGTAAGACCTGAGAAGCTTGCTGGATTAACTTCAAAATCAGTAAAGAAAAAGATAAAGGATAAGGCATTTGCACGTGCGGTTGATAGAGATGAACTGCAAAAGGGTGCAGATGAACTCTCTATTGATTTGACTGTTTTGATAGATTATTTGATAGATGGAATAATAGAAAGAGAAAACTACTTGAATTCACTTGAAATATCTTTGCTTTAATGAGTAATTTTTAAAAAGTTCAGGTAAAATATTAAAAACTCTCCTTTATCTTAAATTTAAACAGAAAAGATATATTAAATTGAGGCAATTATGAATTGGAATAACAAAAGATATCACAATTTAGACTATGAGTTAAAAAAGGTTTTTGGAGAAAAAACCATAAAATTATCAATTAACGGTGGCTTTACCTGTCCAAACAGAGATGGAACTGTAGGAGAAAGAGGCTGTATTTTTTGCAGTGAAAAAGGCTCTGGTGATTTTGCAGGAAATGCTGACAGTTCAATAAGCAAGCAAATAGATGAACAAATAGATTATTTATCTAAGAAATGGAAATCCGAAAGCTATATAGCCTATTTTCAGAGCTATACCAATACATATGATACTGTCCAAAATCTTGAGAAAAAATATTTAGAGGCTCTAAGCTGTAAAAATATTAAGGGCTTGGCTATAGCAACAAGACCGGACTGTATTAATGATGAGGTTGCAAGACTTTTATCAGAGCTAAGCAAAAAAACATATCTGTGGCTTGAGCTTGGCTTGCAGACAATACATGAGAGTACAGCAAAAGATATAAGGAGAGGATATAGTCTAAATGTTTTTGATGAGGCTGTAGAGCTGTTAAATAAATATAATATTAAAACTGTTGTTCATTTAATATTAGGATTGCCTAAAGAAAGCAAAGAACAGATGCTTGAAAGCATCAAGTATATAGCTGATAAAAAAATATGGGGAGTAAAGCTTCATCTGTTGCACGTTTTAAAAAATACGGATTTAGAAAGGCTTTACCAAGAAACTAACTTTAAAATATTATCTCAGGAAGAATACGTAAATTTAATTTGCGACTGTATTGAGCTTTTACCTGAAGATATTGTTATACACAGGATAACAGGTGATGGAAAACGCTCAGAGCTTGTAAGCCCTCTTTGGAGTCTTAATAAAAAGCAGGTTTTGAATGATATAGACTCTGAACTTCTGCGAAGAAGTACATATCAAGGCTCAAGGATATAAGGAGGCTTTCTGTCAGAACATTAAGGTGTGTGAATGCTTTTATCATGGAGGAATATTAATATAATGAATGTTAAGGAAAAAGTCGTTCGTGTAAATGATTATGTAACAAAATCAAATTTACCAACAAGTGATTTTGTAATAAATCCATATGTAGGCTGCCCTCATGCCTGTAAATATTGTTATGCGTGTTTTATGAAACGCTTTACGGGTCATATTGAACCGTGGGGAACTTTTATTGATATTAAGTATTGTGATAAGCCTATAAGTTCAAAAAGATTAACAGGGAAATCAGTATTTCTTTCATCTGTAACAGATTGCTATAACAGTTATGAGGAGAAATACTGTATCACAAGAAAAATATTAGAACAGCTTGTTAATATTGATTGTGAACTTGCAATTTCCACAAAATCGAAACTTATATTGAGA
>DCPV01000276.1:0-706 GCA_002323775.1 Firmicutes bacterium UBA1535
AAACAAATACACTGTATATAGTTTATATACAGTGTTTAAAGTTCACTTTATTGCAGTCCTTTTTTTATAGTAAGCTGTATTTCCCAAAAGTTTTTAAAAAATCAGTTTTCTGCTCTATTACATCATCTAAATTAATATCAAGTGTTTCGCAAAGTGAAGCGAGATAAAACATCAGATCCCCCATTTCCTCCTCTATTTTATCCTTGCATCTAGGACATAAACATCCATCTAGGTGATTATCTAAAGAAATTTTATTTTCCTCTATACTTTTTTGATTATTGATATATTGCTTCTTAGCATTAATCTTTACACATCCACAATGTGTTACAGACTTTGAAACAGCCCTGTTTAAAAGAGCTGTTTGCTCGCTTAACTTCGTTACAATATCTAATATACTTTTGTTTCTAAATTGAGCATTAGAAACACAGTCTTGGAAAACAGAATATGCGTTTGACATAAAATACACTCCTTATTCATATTATAAAAACATTATAAGCATTGACAAGCCTATAAGTCAAATGAAAATTTTATACTTTTTATGTAAATTATTGTTGAAAAATAAAATCAAATATACCAAAAAATGGAAGTAAAATAATTGTTGACAAAGTTATATTTGCATTATATAATATTTTATTTGACTTTTCATCTGAATTGAGTTATACTGTTAGTAACTTGGTGATTTACCATGAAAGGAATGAATGTTACG
>DCPV01000276.1:837-3962 GCA_002323775.1 Firmicutes bacterium UBA1535
GAATGAATGTTACGATGTATAAATTAGGAGATAATGTTGTATATCCGATGCACGGAGCAGGAAAAATCGAATCTGTTGAAGAAAAAGAGATTTTAGGTGAAATAAAAAAATATTATATTTTAAAGATGCCTATCGGAGAAATAAAATTAATGATACCAGTTGATAATGTAAATAACATTGGCTTAAGAAATATTATTGACAAGGATAAGATAAGTGAAGTGTTTGATATCTTAAAGCAGGAAGTTGAAAAGAGTAATTCTAACTGGAATAAAAGATATAGAGAAAACATGGATAAGATGCGTACTGGTGATATTTTTAAAATTGCTGATATTGTTAGAGATCTTTATTACAGGGATAAGGAAAGAGGCTTGTCTACTGGCGAAAAAAAGATGCTTTCGAATGCTAAGCAAATGATTATTAGCGAGATTGCTTTATCAACAAACGAGGATGTAGAATCTATAACTGAAAGTATAGATAATTTTTTGAGCGAAAATATAGAGTGTTTATTGCAAAAAAATGTTCAATAAAAATCTACATATAATTTTAAGATTAGATTAATATTTATGTAGTATTATAACAGGAGTAAAAATACAAATTTTAGAAAGGGGTGAAATGATGCTTAAAAGGTTAGTTAAAACAATATTAACTTTTTTAGGAGTGATGCTTGGTATTTTAGTTGGGGTCCTTGTCGCGGATTTGGATATTATGGCTTTAAGTTCATGGCAAAAATATGGTCTTATAGCTGTAATCGGAATTATTTTTGGAATTATATTTTACATAATAACTCCTAAAATAGTGGAAGTAAGTACTAAACTTGCAAATAATATGGAAAAGGAAATATTAAAATTTTCCACAACAGATTTAGTTTATGGCTTAACTGGTTTGATAGTAGGCTTTATAATAGCGTTTCTAGTCAGTCAGCCATTTCTTAATTTGACTATTCCTTATTTGGGAGCTATAATATCAGCTGTTTTGTACTTGTTTTTAGGTTATCTTGGACTTAAAATAGCGACAAGAAAAAGAGATGATGATATGTCGCCAATAAGTGCCTTTAGCTTTAAAAAAGGCAATCCAAAGGCAAAGGGAGCGCTTAAGTCATATAAGTCAAATGTATATCCTAAAATCCTTGATACAAGTGTTATTATTGACGGAAGAATTAACGATATATGTAAAACAGGATTTCTTGAAGGACCGCTTGTCATACCTGAATTTGTACTGCAGGAGCTAAGACATATTGCTGATTCAGCAGATTCACTTAAGAGAAATAGAGGTCGCAGAGGGCTTGATATATTAAACATACTGCAAAAGGAAGTAGACATCGAGGTATTGCTTGAGTCAAGAGATTATGATAATTTAGAGGTTGATGTTAAGTTGCTAAAGCTTGCTGAGGAGCTAGGCGGAAAGGTTTTAACAAATGATTTTAACTTAAACAAGGTAGCTGAATTCCAAGGAGTCAGTGTATTAAATATCAATGAATTAGCCAATGCTGTAAAACCGGTAGTTCTGCCGGGCGAGGAGATGGAATTGACAATAGTAAAAGATGGAAAAGAGTCAAACCAAGGATTAGCATATCTCGATGACGGAACGATGATTGTTGTCGAAGGCGGTAAAAAACGTATAGGCGATTTAGTAGATGTTATAGTAACAAGTGTTTTGCAAACAGCTGCTGGAAGAATGATTTTCGCAAAAATAAAATAAACTGAATAAAATAAGTTAAATAAAATCTATGGCATTATTGTCATAGATTTTTGATTTTTTGGTTAAAATACATTTGTGGATTTTAATATTTTTTGGAGGAAAGAATATGATTGTTGTAGTTTTAAGGGCAGTTGTACTGTATATAGTTGTTTTAATCTCTTTGCGTATCATGGGAAAGGGTGAGTTAGGTCAGCTACAGCCCTTTGATTTGGTTGTTTCTCTTATGATTGCGGAGCTAGCTGCTATGCCCATGGAGGATTTGAATGCTCCTATGTCTCATGGAATAACGGCTATAGCGACACTTGTGTTTTTGCAATGCTTAACATCCTTCTTATCTTTAAAAAGCAATAAAGTGAGAAAAATAATTTGTGGAACACCCTCTATCTTAATTACACATGGAAAATTTAATTTTCAAGAAATGAAGAAATTACGTGTTAATGTGAATGATATTCTGGGTCAATTGAGATTGAAGGGTTACTCTAATGCAGATGATATAGATTATCTTATAATGGAAACAAATGGGCAGATGAGCGTTATAGCACCAAACACTTTGTTAGACAAAAAATGCAAGAGGATACCGATAGCAGTAATACTAGATGGTGAAATAATGCACGGCAATATTGATAAATACAATTTATCGAGAGCTAATCTTGATTTTGAATTAAAAAATCAAGGATTAGAATTAAATGAAGTAATATATGGGGCTGTAGATGAAAATAACAAATATATTTTATATAGAAAAAACAATTAAAAACAGTTTATATAAAATATAAAATATTGAAAGGAATTAATATATCATGAAAACTTTATATATATCACTGGCGTGGCTTCTAATTATTATAATGCTATGGTTCTTTGTCTATAATTTTGTTTTAAATAACGCTATAAATTTTTTTTCTGATGAATTAAATATTCTGCATGAAAGTGTAATAAAAGAAAATTATAATGAAGCAAAGCCCAATATAGATAAAATTAAAAAACGATGGGAAGAAACGGAAAAAATATGGATATATTGTGTTAATCAATCCGAGGTTGAGAATATAAAATCCTCTATAAGTAAAATTGAAAATTATATAAAAATAGAGAACCAGGCAATGGCATTATTGGAAATAGAAGAATTTAAAAAGTTCTTAAGTCTGGTCAAAGGAAATGAAAGTCTAAGCTTGGAAAATATATTTTGATTTATTGCAATTTTCAAAGCATAATGATATACTAATAATATGATGATATAATTTTACAATAACACATTATAATGTCAATAAAAGACATTTATCCTGTATTTTATCAAAAAATATAGCTTTAAAAAGGGCAGGAGATATACATAATCCTGTCTTGTGGAGGATAAGATGAGCAGAGCTTTTTTAAATGAGCTTCATGAGGAGATACTGCATAGGCTCACAAAAAAAGATTTTATAAAAAGAATTAAC
>DCPV01000276.1:4083-7689 GCA_002323775.1 Firmicutes bacterium UBA1535
ATTTTATAAAAAGAATTAACATATCAGAAGAAAAAATGCAGGCTTTATTGCTTAATAAAGCCTTTGCAACTAAGCTTTCTGCTCTTGTTGCTAAAGATAATATTGGCTGCAACGATGTATTTGAGCTATCCATAGAAATTTTAGACTCCTTAGTAGAAAAATTACCTAATGATTGGTTAAAATATGTATATAATTATGTGTTGTACAAGTCATTTCCTGATTTAGTATCCTTAGACTTAAAACCTAAATACGAAAATGCTTGTATTGTTTACCTTGAAATTTTACAAATAGTTTTTTTACGCATAGAGAAGTATCAAAAATCAGATGAATTAAGCTTTGATTTGTTTGCAAATGACATCAAGCTTGAGAAAAATGCAAATTTTCAAAAATTCATAAAAGTATACAATGATAATTATATTTATGAGCTTATAAGATTAAATGATGAATTAACTAATTCTAAACTATATCATAGAATTAAATCCACATGGAACTCATCATTAAAATTAGCAAGCAAAATGAAAAATGCCAATATAGAGCTCAAATATTGGATGATGTTCTCTTTGCTGGCAGGGCTTTTTATCGGTGATTTAGCAGCCAAAATTTGCCCAAATAAATACAGTAACTCATACTATACTAATCAATGGTTTGAAAAATTTGATTTATCAAATATTATTGGAATAGAAATCTATAGAGATATATCACCTTCTAATTTTAACTGCTTAACAATCGAAGCATTAATTTTGCTGTATTCAGATTCAAAAGATAATATTAAGGATTTTGAATTTTTCTTATCAAACTCAAATACTGTAACAACAGATAAAAGCGTATTATTTTTAGAAGAAAATGAAATTATAAATTACTATAGAAATATGTCTGTAAATAGTAATTTTAGGCTTATGAGCTTATTGAGCGATGAAGAAAGCTTTAATTATATGCTAGAAAGAGCTAAGTCAGCAAAGTCATGGAAAGAAATTATGACATATCTAAATGTTTTCAATGAGTTTAGTTTATTTTTAAATAAAAACAGAAAGCTCAAAATTCTCGATTTCTTATACAATCTATTAAGCAATGAGGACCATGAGATAAGAAAATCATCAGCAAAGCTGCTAGGCAAAATTATTGCCTTGCTGGATGCTAATAAACTCAACGCAGAAACAGACATTCCAAGCCTCTCTATGAAACTTTGGGAAAAGTATCTAGGGCTTTTTATGCTGTCTAAAAATTCGAATGAAAAAGAAAATGCAGCTTTTTATCTATATGATTTTATAGATTCTTTTATAGAAAACACTTCAAATGATAAGCTTGAAACATATATAGAAGTTTTGCTAAAAAACTTTGAAAAAATAAGCTCCGATGAATACATAAGTGCTTTATTTTTGACTTCACTGGCTAGTATTAAAATAAAGCTTTTTAATGATAAACAAATAGAGTTCTTATTTGACAATATAATCAAATACTTAAATAGCGACAATGAGGATATAAAATTTATTTCATTGAATTATATATATACAATAACACAAAGCGAGGATTTAGAGGACAAGCTAAGAGACAGTATATTAAAGAAGCTTAAAATTAAGATGCTTAAATCTATTCAAGCTATAAAAACAGAAGATAAGCTAGGAATTAATTTTTTAAAGTATAAAATTCTTCTTAGCATTGATAAAACAGATAAAATAATTACTGAATACAATGAATTTATGCGTTTAAAAAGCAAAAGAATCTCCGAAATATTTCTAATTAATTTAAAATCTGCAACCAATTGGATGGAGAAAATAGTAAATATTGACTTTATACTAGATATTGCTAGAAATTCAAATGATGTAGTTATTTTGCACGCTGCCGCTCATCTTTCTAATCTTGTTAAGGTAAGTGCAAAGGAGCTTGTCAGAAACAAGGCAGGAAAGGCACTTTTAAGTATTAGTTCGTTTTTAACTTCGGATCAGAGGAATGAAATATCCATAGAACTAACGAAGGGCTTGGAAATTGGTGAATTTGAAATTTCAAGATATATACCAAGTCATTTGGGTAAATTTATACTGCTTTTAGATACAAAAGAGCTGGATGAAATTATATTTGAAATATTGAGATTGTACAAAGACTCAGATAACCATGTAAGCTCGCTTGCCCTTGAAGTTTTTAGCGTTATGGTAGAAAATTACTCGGAACACAAGGATATATTTGAGCAAAATATTGACGAATATGACACTAAATTTATAAAGATTTTAAGCATAATAATAGGCGGCCTCGCAAATAATGATGAGCAGATAAAAAGAGATGCACTGCTTTTAATTGGAAATCAAATTTTTAATAGTAAAATATTAAGCCCAAATGATAAATATAAAATATTTAAGATTATAGCTAAAAAGCTTATAAGCTTAAAAGATAAAAAGAATACAGATTATCTTAATTTTTTAAATACTGCTGTATCCTTTAATCATATATATAAATTTTTAAATGATTACAGCAAAACGTTAAAGGATAAATATCCTGTCATTTCAAACGAAAAAATTGCTTATTTTTTTAATTCCTTTGATCCGTTTACATTAGAGCATAAAAGACTCATTAAAGAAACAAAAAAACAAGGATATGTAGTTTTCCTTAAAATTGATGAGTTTAATTGGCAAAAAAATACAATAGCTTATAAGATAAGAAAAAAAATTGTGGATATATCAATAGCCGATGAGCTAGGAGTTTATCTTTTGTCAGAGGATATGAAGATAAATACAAAAAATATTTTAAATATTCAAATTGAAGAAGATTATAATTATTCTGATATAGACTCACAAGCTTTAAAATACGTTAGTAATATTGGTATTTCAATTACATCAACTGGAACAGCTAGAAATAAATCAATAGTTAATAAACGTTCTTTTAAGATTGAAGTTATCAATAATTTTGGACTTAATACTAGGGATAGCAGCAAAAGTAATATTTCAGATGAAATGAGTAAATATATTTATAAATATACTAACTTACTTGAAAATGTTGGAGAAGAACTATCAAGTAAAAATATGAATCTGCTTGTTATTAGAGATAATTCAAAGGAAAAAAAATTACTGGGATTTTCAGCCTTCCATCAAATTGGAACTGCACAGATGTATAGTGAGTTTAAAAATATTGAGGTAGCAAGTTATGTTAGAGAAAATACTTCAGGTAAAATTATAATTATAGATGGTATATATACTAACCCATCTGAAAACATACCTGAATTAGAGCAGAGCCTGCTGACAGAGACATTGTTGTATAGCTTAAAAAATGACTTTACATATGCTTTGTATTGCAACACCTTATTAAACTATGATAATGATAAAATTTTTGAATTATTGAAACTCCATGGATTTAAAAAGTTAGCTTTTGAAGATTTAAAGAATGATATATATGCAGTTGACATGAAATTTCCGCTATGTTTGACCTTGGATATGCAAAACTATATCAAAGAGCCTTTAATTTCTTCTGAAAGGATTAAAAATTCAATTGCAGAAACAAGAAAAAGACTTAAATTAGAACTTACTAAGGTATATCCTAACAATCTCGTATTGTATTTTGATGTTCAGATGCTTCAGCAAGCGATTGTTGAAAAGATAAACGAGGGTAATAAGGATTATT
>DCPV01000274.1:0-12576 GCA_002323775.1 Firmicutes bacterium UBA1535
AAAGAAAATGAGCAAGGAAGAAAGACATATAAGGGCTAAAGAAATGATTTCGATGGTAGGTTTAGAAGGCTATGAGAATGAGCCTATATCTAACTTATCTGGGGGAATGAAGCAAAGAGTAGGCATAGCAAGAGCATTGGCAAATGACCCTGAGATACTGCTGATGGATGAGCCATTTTCTGCATTAGATCCATTGGTCAAAAGAGATATGCAATTTGAACTATTGACTATACAGAGAAAATTAGATAAAACGATTATATTTATTACTCATGATATAAATGAAGCATTTAAGTTAGGTGACAGGGTTGCGATAATGAAGGATGGAGAGATTATACAGATGGATACGCCAGAAGATATGAGCGCAAACCCTTCTAATGAGTATGTGAAACAATTTATTGATAGTGCTGACAAGACACAGGTTATAAGTGTAAAAAATTTAATGATAACTCCAAATAGTGTTGTGAGAATTAAAGATACATTGAAATACGCTATAAATATAATGAAGTCAAATGGTGTTTCAAGTTCATATGTTGTAGATGGGAAGATGAAGCTAAGAGGCATAGTCACAATAGATGATGCTATAAATGCAAGCAAAGAAAATAAAAATATTGAAGATATATTGATTCAGGATATTATGACCATATTGCCTGACACGCTAATAAATGAAGTACTGCCAATGGCCGCAGAAGCTAAATTTCCTATTGCAGTGGTAGATGATGAAGGAACCATGAAAGGAATAATAAGCAAATCACAAATTTTATCATCAATGATATAATTTGCAATAGTAAAACATGATATTATCATCAAAAATCTATGGTTATAATTTTGATGATTTCTAAAGAACTTTTTGTAAACTTGACAAAAATATTAAGTTGTGTTATAATAGATTCAATTGAAAAATTGATATCTATATTACAATTTTAAAGCACAAAGTACCGAAGCTTATGAGCTTCGGTTTTTTTCTATGTCTTTATTGCGGAAAAGGTAAATAATTTGATTACATAGAGAGGTATTTAATATTTATCGCAGTCTTTAATACAATAACAGAATGGAGAGATGACGAAATGATGATGGATATGACAGTCGGCAAGCCGGCGAAGCTGATGATGTCGTTTGCAGTGCCGATGCTTGTGGGGAATATATTCCAACAGCTATATAATGTAGTAGATACTATTATTGTTGGTAGGTTTGTAGGTAGAGAGGCCTTAGCGGCGGTAGGCTCTAGCTTTGCGATTATAGTATTGATAAATTCGATAATTTTGGGATTGGCGATGGGTGCATCTGTATTATTTTCACAGCTTTACGGTGCTAAGGATTATAAACGTCTAAAGACATCTATAATCATGGCAGCAGTATTTATTTTGGCAGTGACGCTTGTGTTGTCTGTCATCACCTTTTTTAGTACCGACACCATTATTCGACTGTATAAAATGCCGCCCGAAACAGTTCATTATGCTTCAGGCTATTTGCGTTGCATTTTTGCGGGACTGATATTCGTTTCGCTTTATAATATAGCTGCAAATGTGCTGCGATCCTTGGGTGATTCTAAAACTCCATTGTACTTTTTATTGATTGCGTGTTTTATCAATATAGTTTTAGATTTGTGGTTTGTTGTGGGCATGGGCATGGAAGTCTTTGGTGCGGCTGTTGCAACTGTTATTGCGCAAGCAGTTTCTGGCATCGCATGTGCTGGGTTTACGGTGTATAAAATTAAATTTCTTCAGTTTCATCGTAGCGATGCTGTGTTTGACAGAGCACTGTTTCGCACAATGGGCAAATACGCATTTCTTACCAGTGTACAGCAATCAGTGATGAATTTTGGCATTGTAATGATTCAAGGTCTTGTCAATACTTTCGGATCAGCGTTGATGGCAGCATTTTCAGCCGGTGTAAAAATTGATGCCTTTGCATATATGCCTGTACAGGATTTTGGTAACGCATTTTCAACCTATACGGCGCAAAATGTGGGGGCGGGTAATAAACAGCGTGTGCGTCAAGGCTTAAAAACAGCAGCTGTTATGACAGGTATTTTTTCAATAATCGTGACTATTGTGGTAATACTGTTTGCAAAGCCACTAGTTGGATTGTTTGTGAAAGCAGAAGATGTGGAGGTTATTGCCATTGGTGTAAAGTACTTGCATATAGAGGGTGCTTTTTATATACTTATCGGATTTTTGTTTATGTTCTATGGCTTCTACCGTGGACTAGGTCTTGCAAGCATGTCAATTGTACTGACCGTGGTATCACTTGGTACTCGAGTTTTGTTGGCATATATGCTTGCTCCGTCATTTGGCTATACTATGATTTTCTGGGCAATACCAATTGGTTGGTTGCTGGCGGATTTGGTTGGTGTAGTTACTTGGCTTAGGGTAAAAAAATTAAATTGAAATAATATTATTGTTTATAAAGCATAGTTATGGTATAATTACGCTATAGAAAGATGATGGTATCTATGCCAATAATAATTATTATTAAGAATTTGAAAAATATAAGTGAAATTTCTCAAATGTATAAGGATGCTTGATGCTAAGTCTTTTTTAAAAGCTTATGTAAAAATGTGAAGGTTCAAATTCTACACAAAAATAAAAATATATTCATATTGTACACGCATACAAAAATGTTCAAAATGGATTGGGGGGAGACGCTGAAAGATTAAAATTTCAGTGTTTTTCTGTTTGAATGATAATGTGAAAATAAGATACTTATTTGAGATAGCATTTGAAGTTCTCTTTTTAAGATGGAGGATGAGAAACATAAACAAAGAAAATTTTAACGATATATATATCCGTGCAGTAGAGAAAGAGTATGCAAAAATTGATGGAAAATGGCTTCAATTGCATTATAGGACTTCAATTGTTTTAGTTATATTTTCTTTCTTAGTTGAGCTTGTGATGGGGGTATTTTTGATTAATTCAGATATGCTCGGAACAACAGTTTACAAATTTTTTATTAAATTTTTGATTATCCCAAGTGGAATTAACTTTATTTTTATTGTACTAAATATGCTGATAATAAAATCAAAACGTCTTTCACAAACTTTTAAAATCTATTTAGTCTCGCTTATTTTTACGTGTATTGATTTTATTCTTTTTACTGTGCATGGGGCGTTTGTAGCAACTTACTATATTGCTTCGATAGCTATTATGCTGACTATAATCTATGCAAATTATTATGTAACGGGTATTACTGCATTAGCAAGCATTATTTCAATGGTAGTCTCAGAACTGTTCATAAAATGGGATGTAGATAAAATCAGTATCTTTCAAAGCACGCATCGCTTGAGTGAGTTTTTGATTACTCTTATTACTCTTATTACTTTTTCTATTGCCTGTATGGTTGTAATTCAATTTAAACGAAAAAAGAACAGTGCAATCTTACAGAAGGAAGTCGAGCGACAAGAGCTACAGCAAAGTGTTCATATTGACGAAATGACTGGAATATATAACCGAAAAGCATTTCGAGATAAATTGAAGTATGTTGAAGATACTGCGTCAGATGTAAAGCACATTCTTGCAATAGTAGATATTGATAAATTTAAAAATGTTAATGATACATGGGGACATCATATCGGAGACCGCTGTCTAATAGAATTTGCAAAAATTCTAAAAGAATACGATACAAATATTATTCCTTTTCGTTATGGCGGTGATGAATTTTGCTTGCTGTTCCAAGATATAAGCTTGGAAGCTGCGGAGACTATCTGTAGAGAAATTCAATCTAAAGTCAACGAACTGGTCTTTGATGATTATCCAGAACTAAAATTGGCAGCTAGCTTTGGACTTGCGGCTATTTCGGATAAGGTTGATACAGTGAAGCTTTTTATTCATGCTGACCATGCCTTATATGAAGCCAAA
The DNA here is from genome assembly GCA_002323775.1 of Firmicutes bacterium UBA1535. GTDB lineage: Bacteria > Bacillota > Clostridia > Tissierellales > Sedimentibacteraceae > UBA1535. The sequence continues at coordinate 3,855 of DCPV01000274.1, forward strand.
AAACTTCGTAATTCTGTACGTGTTTTTAGATTAGATGAAACTATAGAGCATTAGAATAATCTTTTTAGATATAAAAAATGACAGATTTCAATAAAAGAATCTGTCATTTTTATACTATAACATTATATAAGAGCTTTTTCATTTTTTAGCTTTAACTAACAACATCATAGGTCTTCTCATTTCATTTTTCATCCATGGAAATTCCATCATGCTTTGATGAGGCATTGCTTCTTCAATTGTCTCAATGGAAAAGCCATTTTCCAATAATCCATTTAGAATTTGAGTAAGTGTGTGGTGTTGTTTCATTACATTCTTACCTAAAAAATTTGTTTCTCTAGGTCCCGGATAGAAATAATTATCAACAGGCCAGTATAAGATGTTTCCATCGCTATCGTAAATCCAATCCTGTTTAACGCTTCCTGTAAAAACGGGATGTTCTATATTGAATAAAAAAATGCCATTTTCCTTTAATGTTCTATAGATATTTTTATAAATTTCCTTTAAATCCTCAACGTAATGAAGAACTAAATTAGAAACAACAAAATCATAAGTATCCGCAGGGTAATCGTAATCGTTTAATCCACATACTTGATAATCAATCCTTTTGTCAGCATTTTTTTCCTTTGCTGTTGCAATCATTTTTTCACTTAAATCTATGCCCAACACACTATCTGCTCCACATTCGACTGCATATTTACAATGCCAGCCATAGCCACAACCTAAATCTAAAACTTTTTTGTCAGTTAAATTTGGGAATAATGCTTTTAGTTGATGCCATTCACCAGCTCCATCTAAACCCTTTAGGCTGCGATCCATTGTTGAGTACTCTTTAAAAAATTCTTCATTATCATAAATGTTATTCATCTATTTACCTCTTTGTATTATAAGTTGTGTTTTTATTATGTATATCATAAAATATCTAAATAAAAAGTATATTCTTTATCAATTAAATTGTATTTATAGGCATGAAATTTGAATTATTCATATAAATATCATGTATTACTTCATGAAATTAAAGAAATTGATAATTTCAAGGTGGATTGGCAAAATCTCTTGGAAACGGCAACGTAGAAATTACTTTTAATTTGAACTAAAAGGGCAGGGAGAACGTCAACACTACTTGCTAACACTCTCCCAAATAATCACCCAAAATTCATCAATATTTAATTTTTTTAATGCTTCAAATCTATGATTTCCGTCATTTAATTCATACTTTCCATCAGTGCGATTAATAATAAGCGGAGGCATATCCCAATCACCATTTTTATATTTGCTCATAATAGCATTAACATTTGCATTAAAGCCAGATTCTGAAATTTGATATTTTATGCCTTCTTCCGGGCCGCAGCATCTTTCAAATAAATCAAGTTTCATTAGGATTGGTGAATAATATTTTCTAGGCTCAAGTTTTAGTCCTTCTGAAAAAGGCTTGTTATCTCCCTCGTTACATAAAAACAAATGTATCCATTCCTCTAATTTGTCATTATCAGCAAATTCAATAGCTGATGTAGTTGTAGGTTTATAGTTCATCGTTATAAATTCACTTTCTGTAATAATTCTATTTTTCTTTTACCAACTATAATTTTACGAATTACTTTATATCCTGTATTAGTAATTTTCTGAGCTTTATCGCTGCTTATTGCAACAACTGAAGTTTCATTTAAAACACAAGCGACTGTATCCAACAACTTATCAATAGCAAGCGGACTGTTATCTGACCAAGATACCAAATTTCCATATGGTATATCAGTAAAAATAATATCAGCCTTAAAATCCTTTTGTGATAAAGAATTCTGTTTTGTAATGTCAGCTGAAAATACTGAGCAGTTAATTAATTGATTTTGTGAATAAATTTGTTTAAGCAAATTATCTGCGCTGATGATTGCTTCCCTATGAGATTCTTTTCCAAACTCATTATACATCTCTATAAGTTGAGATTTTCGATTATTCAATCCCTGTTCTGTTAAAAGATTTAAGTTTTCTTTTGCAAGTTCAACAGCATCTGTTGAAACATCTGATGCGTAAATAGAAGAAATTTTATTGCCAAGCATAAAGCCTAAAGCTGTCAATAAATACCCTCCGCCGCAGCATGGGTCATACAAAACTGCTTTGTCATCTTTTTTTCCTATAACATCCAAGCAGGTCATAAAAATTTCACCGGCTAATCTAACTGGAAAGTTTGTATAACCGGATTTGTGATAAATTACTCGACCAGATGCAAAATCTTCAAAATTTTTATTTTCAATATATTTGTAATTCAAAATCTTCACCGATTATTATATATAAATTTACCCTATAGGATATTGTTTTATTAATGTTTTTTGTTTATATGCTCACGTATTTTTTCAAATGTTTGTTGGCTTATTACGTGCTCAATGCGGCAAGCATCTTCTATGGCAGTTTTTTCATCAACACCTAGAGCAATCAACCAGCTTGAAATATGTGTATGTCTTTCATAGACAGATTTTGCAATTGTAAGACCATTTTCAGTAAGGATAATGCAGCCATCTGAATCCACATTAATATGTCCGCTTTCTCGAAGTTTTTTCATAGCAACACTTACACTGGGTTTTGAAAATCCGAGTTCATTTGCAATGTCAATAGAACGTACCGTACCAAATTTGTTTTTCAACATTAAAATAGTTTCAAGATAATTTTCTGCTGATTCATATATATTCATGTATATTTCCTCCTTAGCATCATACGCCAAAGTCATAGAAACAATAGAGCTGATAAAAAGCGTATTTTGATTAATGTATTTATATTATCAGAAAACAATTAATTTTTCAAGGCTATTTTTTGATTTTAAATTTGTAATTATTTTTAAAATTCCTATTGACAAATATGGTTAGCAGTGGTAAACTGTAAACAAATAGTTAGTTAGAACTAACCAATATATTTTCTTGTGATAATTTTCATAAACAAATGGGCAAGGAGGTGGTATTATGCCTTTAACATTAGCAAAAGCAGGAGAGCAGAATTCTATTAAAAAGGTCGGAGGAAGGCCAGAAACAAGGCAACATCTTGAAAATTTAGGATTTGTTGTTGGTACTCCTGTTATGGTGATTTCAGAAATTGGTGGTAATGTGATTGTAAATATCAAAGAATCTCGCATTGCTCTAAGTCGTGAAATGGCAAGCAAAATTATAATCTAATTAAAGAATGAAGGAGTGGAATGAATATGCAGACATTGAAAACCGTAAAATGTGGAGAAACCGTTCGTGTTGCGAAGATTAACGGTGCAGGTGCAATTAAGCGCCGAATTATGGATATGGGAATTACAAAAGGCGTAGAGATTTTTGTGCGTAAGGTTGCTCCATTGGGAGATCCTGTGGAAATAACTGTTAGAGGATATGAGCTTAGCTTGAGAAAAGATGATGCTGATATGATTGAAGTAGAATAAAATCCTGATACAAATGTGGAGGCTTTGTGGCAGATAAGCTGCAATTAAGCTCTTGCAGAAGTGAAAATGTGACGATGAAGCGGAATGGTATGATTTTTCCGCATTTTATAAGCCCTAGGGTTAGCTAGAACTAACTCGCATGATTTAAGGTTAGCGAAAGCTAACCAAAAACTAATTAAAAACAATTAAAGGAGGACAGACAAATGTCTATAAAAATTGCATTAGCAGGTAATCCTAACAGTGGGAAGACGACGCTTTTTAATGCGTTGACTGGTTCAAATCAGTATGTTGGAAACTGGCCAGGTGTAACAGTTGAGAAAAAAGAGGGAAAATTAAAAGGGCATAAGGACGTGACAATAATAGATTTACCGGGTATATATTCTCTTTCGCCATATACTCTTGAAGAAGTTGTTTCCAGAAACTATCTGATTGATGAACGTCCTGACGCAATTCTTAATATTGTAGATGGTACGAATATAGAAAGGAATTTATTTTTAAGTACACAGCTTACTGAGCTTGGAATTCCTGTTGTCATGGCTATCAATATGATGGACATAGTAGAAAAAAATGGTGATGTTATTAATATTGCAAATCTTTCTAAGGCACTTGGATGTAAGGTTGTGGAAATTTCCGCTTTAAAAGGAACAGGAGTTATGGAAGCGGCACAGGCTGCTGTGAAAATGGCAGAGAATGGAAAAACTGTTCCACAGCATAGCTTTTCAGGTAGTGTTGAGCATACTATCGCTCATATTGAGGAAGCTGTGTTACATGATTTGCCTGATGAGCAGCAACGTTGGTATGCTATAAAGCTGTTTGAACGTGACGAAAAAATCATTGAAAAATTAAAGCTTGAGCAATCAGTTCTTAAGCATATTGAAAATGATATTAAAAGCTGTGAGGCTGAGCTTGATGATGATAGTGAAAGTATTATCACAACTGAACGTTATCAATATATTGACCGTATAATTAAAAGTTGCTGTAAAGTTAAAAACAAAGGCAAAATGAGTACATCAGATAAAATTGACAAGGTTGTAACAAATAGATGGCTTGCACTACCTATATTTGCAATTATCATGTTTATTGTTTATGCTATATCTGTTACAACTGTTGGTGGTTTAGCTACTGACTGGGCAAATGACGGTGTGTTCGGCGATGGCTGGCATATGTTGGGTATTGGCTCTGCAGATTATGAAGAAGCTACAGGCAAATATGACATAGAAATTGCCAAGAGAGATGCTTACATAGATGCTGCTGAAGAAGCAGGTATTGATGTAGAAGCAATGCGTGCTACATTAGAAGAAGAATCAGATGAAGATGTTATCAAAGGATTTTTAGAGCAAGCATCTTTAGCTGGAATTACAGCTGAAGCTAAAATTGAGGATGAAGATGGTAATGTTGCTGAAATAATACCAGTGACAATTCAAGATTTTGAAACTGCATTAAAAGCGGAAGAACCAGACCCTGCAAGTTTTGGTGTATGGGTTCAGGGAATTCCTGTTTTGATGGAAAATTTATTAGATAAAGTAGAAACTGCTGACTGGTTAAAGTCTCTAATTCTTGAAGGTATCATAGCCGGTGTAGGTGCGGTACTAGGCTTTGTTCCACAGATTTTGATATTGTTCATATTCTTGGGCTTCTTAGAGGGATGTGGATACATGGCTCGTATAGCTTTCATTCTTGATAGAATATTCCGTAGATTTGGGCTTTCTGGAAAATCATTTATACCTATGTTAATAGGTAGTGGTTGCAGTGTTCCGGGAATTATGGCTTCACGTACGATAGAAAATGACCGTGATAGAAAAATGACTATAATGACAACTTCATTTATACCATGTGGTGCAAAGCTTCCGGTTATAGCCATGATTGCTGGTGCATTGTTCGGAGGCTCGGTTTGGATTGGACCAAGTGCTTATTTTGTAGGTATCGCAGCAGTTATATGCTCTGGTATAATTTTGAAAAAGACAAAAATGTTTGAGGGCGATGCAGCTCCATTTGTTATGGAACTTCCTGCTTATCACTGGCCGACTATTGGTAGTGTGCTACGCAGTATGTGGGAACGTGGTTGGTCATTTATTAAAAAAGCAGGCACAATCATACTTTTATCAACTATAGCAGTTTGGTTTACTTCTAACTATGGTTGGGAGAATGGTACATTTGGACAGGTAGAGATGGATAACAGTATTCTTGCAGCTATAGGAAATTCTGTCGCATGGATATTTAGTCCTCTTGGTTGGGGTAACTGGAGAGCGTCAGTTGCTGCGGTTACAGGATTGGTCGCAAAAGAAAATATAGTTGGAACATTCGGAATTCTATTCGGATTTGGAGAGGTTGCAGAAGATGGGATAGAAATGTGGGGTACACTTTCAGCAAGCTTCACAGCATTATCAGCTTATTCTTTCCTTATATTCAACTTGCTTTGTGCTCCTTGCTTTGCAGCTATGGGTGCTATAAAGAGAGAAATGAATAATAAAAAATGGTTTTGGTTTGCTATTGGATATCAAACAGGGCTTGGATATATAGTGGCTCTTACATTCTATCAGCTTGCTATGTTATTTACAAAAGGTTCATTCGGATTTGGTACAGTTGTAGCAATTCTTGCGGTTATCTTGTTTGTTTATATGCTGCTTAGAAAACAAAAAGATATGAATAAACCAGGTTCAGATATTAGAAAGGGGGCTAATGCCTAATGGGTACTTTAGTTGTAGGTTTAATTGTTTTAGGTATCGTGGGATTGGCTGTTTACAAGATATATAAGGATCGCAAAAATGGAAAAACTTGTGGGAGTGGCTGTGCAGGCTGTTCCCACGGCTGTAGTAGTACAAAACCCCCTTTAAATAGGGGGTGAAGATAGGTGCAAGATCTTACAAACTCGCAAATAAGATATTTACACACCATATATATGGAATGTGGAAATAATGAAGCTGTCCGTTCAGTAGATATTGCTCAAAAAATGGGAGTTACAAAAGCTTCTGTAAGCAGAATGGTAAAGTTTTTTGCCGATTATGGTTTTATATCCGCAGAGAAATATGGAAAAATAAAACTTATGCCAAAAGGTGAAAAAGAGGGAGCTGTTATTCACGAGAAAATAACACAAATTTATCCTTTTTTCGCAGATTATATTGGTCTTGATAAATCAGAGGCTTTGGACAGCACCTATTCCTTTATTTATGGCTTTTCAGATACTTGTATCGAAAAACTGTTAAGAAAAGGGTGGGATATGATATAGTTGTATTTACATATCCTGACAAATTTTAAGTTATGGATAGTATTCAAAAGAGAAAATATTAAGGAGGTATCGAATGTGTGTTGTAATTGTTGGTGGAAATGAATGTATGGTCTGCCAATACAAGGATATATGTCAAAATCACGGTTGTGAGGCAAAAATATTTGTAAAAGAGAGAGGTGCAATTAAAAAGAAGATGGGATGTCCTGATCTCTTGATTTTATTCACAAACACTGTTTCTCACAAGATGGTGAACAGTGCCGTGGATGAAGCGAAACGAAATAAAATTCCTATTGCACGTGTACATACCAGTAGTGCATCAGCTTTAAATCAGGTCTTAATCCAGCATTGCAAGACTTATCGCTGTGAGACAGTTAGTTAAAACTAACCAAAGACATATTTATACTAGCTATAGGTTAGCGCACGCTAACCTTGGCTGCAAATTAATGAATTATACATGATAGATTAAACAAGGGTGGTATCTAAATGATAGATGGAAAATTAGTGAGGCATTGTTCTCCTACTTTGGCAGGCATGAAGACAGGAAATCTTTTTAATTGTGGATTTAATTCTAAAATAGATTTAATAGATGTTATTAATAAGTGCAATCAAGAGCTTTTACATAAAGGCATTTCTTTTACTATTCTTCGTATGCAAGAAAAGTCGGCTTTGATATATGTTTTTAGAAAATCAAAGCTTAAAGTAGATTTAAAAAAAGAGGGAGTTGCTGAATTTTTATCTTTATGTGGATACAAAGAAACATCTATTGAATATGCGATTAAACATCTTAGGCTTCGAATAGGATTAAATGACGATTTTCCTCACGAAATAGGTCTGTTTCTCGGTTATCCTCTTGGAGATGTGAAAGGCTTTATTGAAAATGGAGGAAAAAATTGCAAGCTCACAGGATGCTGGAAAGTTTACTGTGATGAGTGTGAAACTATGAAGCTATTTAAAAAATATAAAAGATGTACTGATATTTATTGTGAAATGTTTAAAAAAGGAAGGTCTGTTATGCAGCTAACAGTTGCTGCTTGACATATATTAAAGAATAGTTTTACTTATTCTATAAAAATAAAAGAAAGAAGGATATTATATGAATAAAATTGCAGTTGTGTATTGGAGTGGAACTGGTAATACAGAGAAAATGGCTGATAAAGTGGTTGAGGGAGCAAAGGCTTCTGGAGCTGAAGTAAATGTTTTTACTGCTTCTGAATTTTCAGCAGATAAGATTGATGAATATAGTGCTATTGCCTTTGGTTGCCCGTCAATGGGGTCAGAAGTGCTTGAAGAAAATGAGTTTGAGCCTATGTTTACAGAGTGTGAAACAAAATTAAAGGGTAAAAAAATCGCCTTGTTTGGTTCTTATGGATGGGGAGACGGACAGTGGATGAGAGATTGGGAAGAAAGATGTGCAGGCAATAGCATAATTCTTGCTTATGAAAGTGTTATATGCGGCGGAGAGCCTAATGCTGATATAGAAGAAGATTGCATATCTTTAGGAAAAGCACTTGCATAAAAACAAAATTACTGAACAGTAGTAAAAAAACAGTAAAACTCTAAATATTGCGGGCATTGGTTAGCTACAACTAACCAATGCCTTTTCTCATTATAATAACAAGTAATTGTACAACTAAGAAATTCAATACATAAAAATTTATGCAAGAGTTTAAATAAAAAATCTAGTTTGAGGGGTCATAAAAGCTTATTTTAGGACGCCCTCCTATATTCCTATAATTACCTATGTATAAACCAGCATAAAATTATTTGACTATTTTTTCGTCATCTGGTGGTAATTGTTTGTAGCACCACCACCATTCTCTGCAAGATAGACCTATCTTTGATGAATCTGTTACTCTTTTGACCACCTGATCATAGGTTTCTGGTGCCGGTACCATCACAGGTTGATTTGGAAACCAATTAGCTGGAGTTACAACATTATATTCATCTGATACTTGTAATGCAGTCAGCAGTCTTAAAATCTCAGGTATGTTACGTCCGTTTGTTATTGGATATATTAAAACTGCTCTAACTATTTGACGAGGGTCAATTATAAGTACATTACGAGCTGCTTCTGTTTTGCTTGTAAAACGTGA
>DCPV01000274.1:12660-13681 GCA_002323775.1 Firmicutes bacterium UBA1535
GAAATCATTCCATATTGTCTAGCTATATTACCATTTATATCAGCTATTACAGGAAATGGTATGACAACACCTTCTTCATCATAAATATCATTTATCCATGCTAAATGTGAAAGATTGCTATTTATGCTTAATGCTAAAACCTGAGCATTTCTATCCTCAAATGATTCATATATATTAGCAAACGAAAGATATTCGGTAGTGCATACTGGACTGAAAGGACCAGGGTGAGAAAATAATACTACCCATCTGCCTTCAAAATCAGACATTGTAATTACACCCATTGTTGTAACAGCTGTAAAATTTGGTACTTTCATGCCAATAGACATGAGACCACAATTGTTTAAGGGAACTTCTCCATCAATGTTCATTATATTTTCAGTTGGAATTGACATAAGCTTGTAATCATCGCTATTCATCATATCACCTCCATTCTATTTTATGCACATTAATACTTTTGTTCCTCTAATAGTTCGTTAAAATTTTATTTAAACGAATTAATGCAAAAATTACTTTTTTTATTCTTAATTTTGATATATAATTAATATAGATTATTTTTAAAAAGGGAAAGTTGAGATTAGCATAATATATTAAATATTGGAGGATCTTATGAAAATTGATGAAATTATCGGATTTTTAGATGCAGATTGTCTTACTGAAAAGGTGGATAAAGATTATAATTATGCATTTGCAAGCGATTTGATGAGTGATGTATTAGCTCTTGCAAGTGAAGCTACAATTCTAGTCACAGGTTTGAATAACCCTCAAATTGTGAGAACTGCTGAGATGCTAGATATGTCTCTTATTATTTTAGTTAGAGGAAAAAAACCGAGCGAAGAAACTTTAGCCATTGCCAAGCAAACAAATATAACTATATTAACGACAGATATGACAATGTATGAAACATGTGGTAAGCTGTACAAAGCAGGAATTTTGGCGTTAGAAATATGAAGGGTGCAAATTTCCTTAAAAGATACACATATGAAATCATTGCAAATGATTTTAATTTAGCAGGCAAAGGCTC
>DCPV01000274.1:13798-15087 GCA_002323775.1 Firmicutes bacterium UBA1535
AGTAGCAGGCAAAGGCTCAAGTGATATAAAAACAAATTTAAAAGCATTAGGAATAGACCCAAAGCTTATAAGAAGAATTGCAATAGTATCTTATGAGGCAGAGATAAACATAGTTATACATTCTTATGGCGGAAAATTATACTGTGATATTTATAAAGACAGAATTGTTGTAATTTCTGAGGATACAGGACCGGGTATACCAAATATTGACCTTGCATTGACTGAGGGGTATTCTACAGCTTCCAGCAAGGTTAGAGAGCTAGGATTTGGAGCTGGTATGGGACTTCCAAATATGAAAAGGTGGTCAGACGAATTTGAGATTACAAGTCAAAATGAAGGAACTAAAATAGAAATGACAGTTTTAATTTAATATTTTGAAAGGGGTGCTAGCATGGATTTTTCAATACTTTTAGACGAAAACAAATGTAGAGGCTGTACAAATTGCATGAAAAAATGTCCTACTCAGGCGATTAGGATAAAAAATGAAAAGGCTGTGATTGACACAATAAAATGTATATATTGTGGTGAGTGCATAAAAGCCTGTCCCTATAATGCTTATACAGCAAATAATGTGAGGAAGAATAAAGTAATTAAAACTAAGTACTCAATAGTTATTCCATCGACTGCGATATATGGTCAATTTCCTAAAGGAACTAAGCTTAAAGATATACAAAATTCAATTAAAAGCTTAGGTTTTTCGTATGTATATGATGAGAGCTATGCAGCTGAATTAGCATCAAAGGTAATACATGAAAAAGTAAAGAAGCAAAGATTAATTAAGCCTATGATTTCAACTAGCTGTCCAGCTATTGTAAGGTTAATCAAGATAAGATATATGTCTTTGATGGATAATCTTGTTACAGTTGAGTCTCCAATGGAAATTGCAGCAAGGCTTGCAAAACACAATGTTCACAATGAGTTTGACATACCTTTAGAGGACATATTAGTGTATTATATATCACCATGTCCGGCTGAAATGCTTACTATAACTAATCCTATAGGTGCTAAACGCTCAAGTATTGATTACGTTATACCTCTAAATTCAATTTATGGGGATTTGTTAAGAGAAATTTCTAAGAATGATTACAGTCTAGGTGGCGCAGAGCCTTCAACTGAAGGTATAAAATGGGCAATATCCGGAGGACAATGTGAAACAACAAAGATAGATTCCTCGATTTCTGTTCACGGCATGCAGAATATAATTGACATTTTGGAGGAAATTGAAAATGGAAAGCTAAATGATGTAGATTATGTTGAGCTATCTGCCTGCACCGAAGGATGTGTTGGAG
>DCPV01000274.1:15205-16019 GCA_002323775.1 Firmicutes bacterium UBA1535
GCACCGAAGGATGTGTTGGAGGAGCTTTTACAGTTGAAAATCCATTTATAGCTAAAAGAAACATCAAGCATATAATTAAAAACACTAAAAATCCTACACAGTCTAATTTAGATATCAATAAATTCGAAGAATTATTTGACAGGAACTTCTTTGACATAGAAATAATAAATGACAGTTATAATAAGGATAATCTTTCTTTAGCTGAGGCTATAGAGAGAATGGAGAGCATAGAGGCTATAGCAGCAATTTTACCTGGACTTGATTGCGGTTCGTGTGGCTCTCCAACCTGTAGAGCATATGCAGAAGATGTGTATAATGGTCATGCAGATTTAGATGGTTGTGTGCTGTTAAAAACAAACAGAAAAAAATAGTCACACAGTGGCTTATATATTAAAAACAATTATTATAGAAGGGAATGTGAAATAGATGAGATTAAAAGATTTATCAGAAAAGTTAAATTGTGAAATGGCAAGTGGAAATGAAAATTTTGAAGAATTAAGTACTATTGATATTCCAATAGAAAATGTATATATAGGAGATTTGCTGAGTGTTGTCATGGCAAAGGCGAAGGAGCAATCTATATGGCTTACAATTCAAACACATTTGAATGTTATGGCAGTTGCAGAACTACTAGATATGGCTTGTATAATAGTTGTTGAAGGAATGGAAGTAGAAGATCAGACAATTAAAAAGAGCAATGAGCTTCATATACCAATTTTAAAAACAAAAGCTTCTGCTTATGAAATAGCATGCAAGCTTCATGATTTAAGTTAATATGAAATATTATTATGATTTTCATATACATTCTGACTTA
>DCPV01000233.1:0-6913 GCA_002323775.1 Firmicutes bacterium UBA1535
CTAGCTGTAAAGTCGCCAAATTGCAATACATTTGCTTTAAGCATAAGTTGTATAAATTGCTCTTTATAATTCATTTTTCCCTCCACTGAGTGAATGATATCTTTTCTCCACTCTTTTAATTTATTTTTATATTATTCCTCTAATTTCTTCTAAGCTTTTAATTCCTTCTTTTTGCATGAATTCTTCCATGCCATTTATTATATCTAAGGCTATGTCCGGTTTTATAAAATTTGAAGTTCCTACTTGCACAAGTGTAGCCCCTGCCATGATAAATTCTATGGCATCCTGTGCCGTTACTATTCCGCCAAGCCCACATACTGGTATGGATACAGCCTTGCATACTTCATGCACCATACGCAGTGCTATTGGTTTAACACAAGGTCCTGATAAGCCTGCATATATATTATCAAATACCGGTTTTCTTTTCTTTATATCTATTGCCATTGCTTTTATAGTGTTTATAAGTGAAATTGAATCTGCACCTGCCTTTTCACAGGCTAAAGCCATCTCAACTATATTCTCTGCATTTGGAGAAAGCTTTACCATCAAAGGCTTCTTACATATGGCTTTGACCTCTCTTACAACTTCCTCTGCTATATCGCATTTTATTCCAAACGCCATTCCGCCGCTTTTTACATTTGGACATGAGATATTTAGCTCTATTATATCAACAGCTGTGTTGTTTAATTTCTCTATACCTTGAAGATATTCCTCTATTGTACCGCCACCAAGATTTGCTATGATTTTAGTGCCAAGCTTTTGCATTTTAGGGAGTTCTTCTTGGACAAATTTGTCTACTCCAGGATTTTGTAATCCAATACTGTTTATCATACCTTGAGGTGTTTCCCAAACTCTTATACCTGAATTTCCCTTTTTAGGATTTAATGTAAGCCCTTTTGAGCATATTCCTCCAAGCTTTGAAACATCAAAGATTTCATTATATTCTTCTCCAAATCCGAAAGTTCCCGAAGCAACCAGTACTGGATTTTTAAATTCTGTATTTAGTGTTTTTACTGATAAATTCATGTTTATAGTCTCAGAAAACTGAAACCTGCCTCCTTTACATAAATTCTATATATATGCTGTTCTTTACCTAAGCAGCTCGCTTGCTTCAAATATCGGTCCATCTTTGCAAACTCTTTTCATTCCGTCTTTAGTTTCTACTACGCAGCCAAGACAAGCACCTACACCGCAAGCCATTCTTTTTTCAAGTGATACATAACATTTAATATCTTTTGAACTATTATTTTTAGCCTTGCTTTTTTCACAAGCATCCATAACTGCATTCATCATAATTTCAGGTCCGCAAGTAACTACACAATCATAATCATCAAAATCAAGCAAGGCAGTAACAAAGCCTTTTTGTCCCAAGCTTCCGTCCTCTGTTGCAATTAACAGCTTGTCTGAGTATTTTTCAAATTCATCCAAACCATATGTTATGTCTCTAAAGCCTAAATAAACATCTGGTTTAAGTTTAAGCTTTTTGACTAAATATAAAAGTGGTGCTGTACCAATTCCTCCGCCTATTATTGCTACTTTCCCTTTTATTTTATCAAGGTCAAAGCCATTTCCAGTAGGTCCTAAGGCTTGTATTTCTGTGCCAGCTGCTAGATTACTCATCACCTTAGTTCCCATGCCCTCTACTCTGTATAAAAATGTTACTGAATTGTCATCACAGTCATTTACGCTTATAGGTCTTGGAAGTAAAAATTCATTATTTAATGTCTTGAGCATAAAAAATTGCCCAGGTAATATTTTGTCGTCGTTAAATTCAATTATTAGTTTATATATATTGTCAATGACTTGTTCATTTTTAAGTATTTTACTACTGCAAATTTTCAAAACATCTGCCTCCTGATTTCTGTACTAATTTACAACGCATTTCTAATATCATCACGCATTTTTATAGCTTCGTTTCTCGCACACTGCGCAAAGTTTAATTCGCCATTTTCTACATTTTTATATGCTAAGAGTATTCCTCTTGAAGAATTTACAACCGCTCCATTGCCATCTACTAAATATGTCTTGATATCCTGTGCTGTGCCTCCCTGCGCTCCATATCCTGGTATTAGTAAAAACATTGAGCTGACTTTTTTTCTTAGAGCTATGCCCTCCTCGTTATTTGTACAGCCTACTACTGCTCCGACTGAGCTAAATCCACAATTGCCAAGGTTTTTAAGTGCTAATTCGTTTAGCTTTTCTCCTACTGTTTCATATAACGGAGTTCCATTATTATCAGTAATATATTGAAAATCCTTAGCTCCTTTGTTTGAAGTTCTGACAAGTATGAACAATCCCTTTTCATTATTTTGCACATAATTTAAAAATGGCTCTATGCTGTCATTTACACCCATGTACGGATTAAGTGTTATGATATCGGCTTCAAAATCTCCAGTAAAATGAGCATGAGCGTACATTTCTGCTGTTTTTGATATATCATTTCTCTTTATGTCTGCTATAGCTATAGCATTTTTCTGTCTCACATATTTTAATGTTTCTGAATATGCCTTTAAGCCTTCAAGCCCTAATGCTTCATAATAAGCAATCTGCACTTTATAGCAGGCAACTACATCTAAGGTAGCATCTACTATGCTTTTATTAAAATTAAGGATTGCTTCAGCCTTTGTGCTGTATTTATCTTTATACCAATTTGGTATATAATCATAATCTGTGTCAAGTCCTAAGCAGACATGTCCTTTTTCTTCGACGCTTTTAAATAATTTATCAACTATCATAATAAATACTCCTTTAAAGTTTTCAAAATTTAATAATTTTATTTTATCCTTATTGTAAATACGGTTGAATTCACCTATTCTTGCTAGATTAATTCAACCGCTTAAATTCATTATACACTACTGTAAACAATTTTTCCAGCTTTAAAAGTCATCAATACTTCTCCGAAAACTTCATAACCGTTTAATGGAGAATTTTTACTTTTTGACTGAAATTTGTTTATATCAATTTTTGTCTTCTTATTTATGTCAACTAAAACCAAATCCGCCTCATAGCCTTCTTTTACTAAGCCCTTGTTAAGTCCCATCATTTTGCATGGATTGTAAGACATAAGCTCCGATAAGGTCTTTAAATCTATTTTACATTCTTTTACAAGCTTTGTCAGGCATAATTGAAATGATAATTCTATGCCGGATATACCGGGTGCACCATTTTTCTTATCTTCCTCCGAATGTGGTGCATGATCTGTAGCTATTGCATCTACGTATCCTGCCTTTATTGCATTTATTATGCTATCCACATCCTCTGTTTTTCTAAGCGGAGGATTTACTCTGTAACTTACTTCATCTGTAAGGAAAATATGATGCGGAGTAATTTCACAAGTTACATTTACACCTTTTTTCTTCGCAGCTACAATCATTTCTATAGCTTCTTTTGTGCTTACATGGCACAAATGAAGTCTTCCGCCTGTTTGCTCACAAGCGTAAATATCTCTTAGTGTCATATAGTTTTCAGCCTTTCTCATATCCGTCACTGAAAAGCTGTGATCCTCTGCGTGAGACATTATTACAAGATTTAGCTTTTTAGAAAGATTCAAAGCATCTTCCATCATCTTGCTGCTCATAACACCCTTGCCATCATCTGATAAAAACTTGACTGAGCTGTTGAAAACAGATTTACTGTTATGTATAGTTTGATTGCTTGGAATATCCTTATTTATCAATTCATTAAGGTGATTAGAATTTTCTCCCTTTAAATTTTCAGATATCGATATAACCGGCTCAACATCAATTAATCCAATTTCCTCAGCTCTATTTTTTACATAATTGTAGACTTCCATACTGGAGCATACAGGATTTGTGTTTGCCATCAGAACAACCGAGGTATATCCGCCTCTTGCTGCTGCTTTGCTTCCTGTTTCCAAGTCTTCCTTATAGGTAAAGCCCGGGTCTCTAAAATGAGCGTGTAAATCAGCAAAGGCAGGCATCAATACCATATCTCTACCGTCAATCACTGTTTCTGAATCTACATCATTATTCATATCCAAGCTGATAACTTTATCAAAAGAAACAATTCCTGTTTCTTTATCAACATTAAATAAAGAAGTTTTATTATCTAAATCATCAATATATATACTTGCAATTTTACCGTCTTTAATTGTTATACAGCCTGTTTTGTCTATATTTTTATCTATTATTCTGACATTTTTTATTTTGATGTTGTCACTTGTAAATTTATTGGCTAGCATTATAACTTAAATTCCTTTCTAAGCCTTTCCGTCATAAGCAGTGTCACAGTATACACATCTATATGTCTTTTCTTCTTTGTTAGTCAATTTGAAAATATGTGGTATTTCCTGCTCAATTGAACTTATGCACCTTGGGTTTTTACATTTAACTATATTTGAAACTTCTTCTGGTAACTGCAAGTTTATTTTTCTTGCTATTTTATCATTTTCTATTATATTAATCGTTATATTTGGGTCTATAAATCCAAGAGCAGTCAAATCTATATTAATTTCATTTTCTACCTTAATTATATCTTTTTTACCCATTTTATTGCTTTTTGCATTTTTAATTATAGCAACACTGCTTTCTAACTTATCTAAATTAAGATATTTATATACCTCCATGCCTTTTCCAGCTTGGATATGGTCTATTACTATTCCTCTTTCAACGCTATCTATATTTAACATTTTTCCACCCCCAACAATTTCATTATAAGTGCCATTCTTACGAACATTCCAAACTTCGCTTGTTTAAAATACGCAGCTCTTTCATCATTATCAACCTCTACTGAGATTTCATTGACTCTCGGAAGTGGGTGCAATATAATCATATCTGATTTTGCTTTTTCTAACTTTTCTAAATTTACTATATAGCTGTCTTTAAGTCTTACGTAATCTGCCTCGTTGAAAAATCTTTCTTTTTGCACTCTTGTCATGTATAATACATCAAGGTGATGGATATTGTCTTCTAATCTCTCAACTTCTTCAAATTCTATATTATTTTTTATTAATATTTCTTCCTTTATATAATCGGGAACTCTTAGCTCTTGAGGTGATATCAATACAAATTTGATATTCTCATATCTTGATAATGCTTTAATCAATGAATGAACAGTTCTGCCGAATTTTAGGTCTCCGCAGAACCCTATTGTGAAGTTATTGAGACTTTTCTTTAATGATCTTATGGTTAATAGGTCTGTCAATGTTTGAGTTGGGTGTTGATGTCCGCCATCCCCGCCGTTTATAACAGGCATGTCCGTATTTAATGAAGCAACTTTTGGTGCTCCTTCTTTTGGATGTCTCATAGCAGCTATATCAGCATAGCATGCTATAGTTTTTATTGTATCTGCAACGCTCTCACCTTTTGCAGCTGAGCTGGAATCTGCTGAGCTGAATCCCATTATGCTGCCGCCTAATCTAAGCATAGCAGCCTCAAAGCTCAATCGTGTACGAGTGCTTGGCTCATAAAATAATGTAGCCAATACCTTTCCTTTGCAAACCTCTGCGAACTCAGCAGGATTTGCAACTATTTCATCTGCCAAGTTAAGTATTTCGTCAATTTCTTCCAAGCTTAGATCCATTGGATCTATCAAATGTCTTCCTTTTAACATGTTTCCTCCTTTTTAGCCTCACTGGACTATTTTAAAGATATATATCAACCTGAGTACATAATACTAATGTTAGCATTAGTACTCGGTTAATCAGCATAAAATATTTGAGCTATAATTACCTTAGCTTCATCATCGCTTTGATTTTCTAAGTCTATTTCAAAATTAGAAATCTGCTCTTTCAAATTAACAAGAAGTGTATCTCCTTGATTTAATGAAAACTTAACATCATCAGCTATGCTTATTTCTATATTAGACTTATAAGCATACACTACTAAAGTAAATTTATTATTGTAAAATCCTATAATTTCATTGATTTTACTTTTTTCATTCGTATTGATACTGAATGCTTTAATCTTGCCGGTACATTTATCCTTTCTCATCATCAGGTTAAAATCAACTGCTTTTCCAAGGCATTTAGTATTGGCTGCTCCATCAAATACATTTTGATCAAAGGCATTTAGATTTATCATCTCAACATCATTGTGGTTTAGTTCTAGTTTACCCTCTAGCACCATCAAAATTCTATTATAATCAGGCAATTGTGTAAAGTTTGAGCTTTCTGTCTCTACTGTTGCAGAGCTTAATCTCCAGATAAAATTTCTATCTTGGTATTCAGAGTCTTCTGGATAGATGCTAAACTGTGTAGTTCTTCCGCCTGACCACTCATTAATTAGATAATCTTCTTTTTTAATTATTTTATAATCACAAAGCATTTCTTTCTCCTCAAATACTTAGGTCTGCATAAAAAGCTGCTATACAACTCTTTTATTATTCATTTAATAGGTAAAATTTTTCCTATTACATAAATAAAGTCTTCCAAGACATACAAGGAAGACGCATATTATACGCATATTATACCAAGTCTTAGGTATAAGACTTTATCGTCCTTTTGAGCCTCTCTGTGCTTAATTAAAGGTACTTATCCTAAATATAATAATATAGTTTATATCATATGTCAACTATTTTTTCTTGCAAATTTTTCTATATTTTTCCTATAATCTTTTTTGCAACATTTTTAATATTGTAACCAGTTTTTATTTTTTTATTATAACTTAAATGTTAAATAGTAAAAAATTATAATTTTTATTAATATTAAAGCAATCAATCATTTAAGACATACTCTAAAACAATATCTCTTTCGTTTATGTAATCATCTATAGAAGGACTTAATAATACGTCTGGTATAAATGAGTTCATTTCATTTATTTTATAATTAAATACTTTACTATGCTCAAAGTACTTGGTACTGTATTGGACAGGCAATTCAGAATTTGGCAGATTAAAGCTTCTTATATCTCCATAGCAGTCTATTGCTCCACCGCTAGGTTCACCAATATAAATA